>DATBUF010000393.1:0-23745 GCA_036516435.1 Pontibacter sp. | reverse complement strand
TGGCGAGTACGACCAGATTATCTCGCAGAAGCGGGTCAGTGTGTTTATGGATGCCCTGGATATGGGAGAACTGGTGATTCTGAAAACCGGCCATTCCAGCCTCTTGCAGGATGTGGCCGAGCTGCTGCACAAACGCAAAAGCCTGAACCTGGACCAGTAATTCAGGGTATTCTTCGGGTGAAACATGATGAGCTAAGCTGCTAGTCCGGTTTTAAACTAACTATAGCATATACATCTGCTTTGGGTGAAATTAATGGATCATGTAAACCGGGCAAAACCTTAAAATCATCGGTTAGCTGAACTATAGCTGCCTGGCAGAGTATACTTATCCCGTACTATTTTTTATACTTGCAACTTCTCTTAAACTTCCATACTATGAAATTCCAGAAATCTTTAGTTGCGCTGTGTTTAGCCGCACTCGCATTCAGCGCCGGCTGTTCTTCCGACTCAGAGACCAAAACTGAAAACGAACAGGCAACTTCTACTGCCAACAACGATGAGCCAAGCGAACCTGTGGATGAAAGCCTGTCCAGAATAAAGCTGCCGGATGGCTTTAAGATCGACTACTATGCGAAGAATGTAGAGAATGCCCGTTCTATGGCGCTAAGTCCATCCGGTGTGTTGTTTGTAGGCACCCGCAGCAACGACAAAGTATTTGCTATAGTTGACAAAGACAAAGATGGCAAGGCCGACGAAACTATAACGATCGCATCTGGCTTAAAGGCCCCGAACGGAGTAGCTTTTAAGGATGGAGACCTGTATGTAGCTGAAATCAGCCGTATCCTGAAATTTCCGGATATAGAGCAGAACATGCGCAGCAACCCCAAGTACGAAGTAGTGTATGATAAATACCCAAGCGACGAGCACCACGGCTGGAAGTACATCGCCTTCGGACCTGATGGCAAACTATACGTGCCGGTAGGAGCGCCGTGTAACGTATGTAAAGAAGAAAACCCGGTATACGCTACCATTACCCGCCTGAATGCCGATGGTACGGACATGGAGATATTTGCAGAAGGTGTGCGCAACACAGTAGGTTTTACCTGGCACCCTGCTACCAAAGAACTATGGTTTACCGACAACGGCCGCGACATGCTGGGCGACAATATACCCAACGATGAACTGAACCGTGCCCCTAAAAAAGGAATGCACTTTGGCTTCCCATATTGCCACGAAGGCGAAATACCGGACTCGGAATTTGGCAAGGGCCGCCAGTGCGATGAGTTTGTGAAACCGGTACAGAAACTTGGACCGCACGTAGCCGCGCTGGGGCTTAAATTTTATACCGGCAGCATGTTCCCCGAGCAGTACAAAAACCAGGTATTTATTGCGCAGCACGGCTCCTGGAACCGTTCTGAGCCCATCGGGTACCGCCTGATGACTGTGGCACTGGACGGAAATGGCAATGCTACCAACTATACCGCATTTGCCGAAGGCTGGCTGCAGAACGGCGAAGCCTGGGGCCGCCCCGTAGATGTACTGGTCATGCCTGATGGTGCGTTGCTCGTATCAGACGATAAGAACAATGCCATCTACAGGATTTCTTATCAGAAATAAGTATGAATTAAAACTTATGAATTATGATTGGGATGTCAGCAGAGTATGGAGTTAAACGTCTGTTAACTCATAATTCAGCACTCATAATTCATAATTAAATTAAACTATCTTGCTTTGATGGAAGAAAAGAAAAGACTGGTTCCTAAACCCGAAAAACGGATCATCGGCCGCCGCGAAATGGTAGCCCTGCCCATACTGGATATTGAGGAAATTGAAGCCAAGATAGATACCGGGGCGTACACGTCAGCCATCCATTGCTCCGATATTCATGAAGAGACCAATGCTGACGGGAAAAGGGTGATTTGTGTGGAGTTGCTGGACCCCTCGCATCCGCAGTATAACCATAAAAAACTCCGCTTTGCTGAGTACGACCTGCGCGAAATAAAAAGCTCGTTCGGGGAGGTGCAGGAGCGCTATGTTATCCGTACAACCATCAAACTTTATGATGAGGAAATAGAGGCAGAGTTCTCGCTCTCAGACCGCAGCGATATGAAGTACCCGGTGCTCATCGGGCGCAAGCTCTTAAAGGGCAGGTTTATAGTTGATGTTTCCCGTAAAAACGTCGCACAAAAATATAAGATCAAACAAAAGCAGAAACATACCAATTTATGAAAATTGCCATTCTCTCCCGCAACCCCAGGTTATACTCTACCCGCCGTTTGGTAGAGGCCATTGAGCAGCGGGGGCACCAGGCCGTTGTACTCGACCACTTGCGCTGCGACCTTGTGATTGAGCAGGGCGACCCGCACATACTTTACAAAGGCGAGCGCCTGACCGATGTTGATGCTGTAATTCCGCGCATTGGGGCCTCGGTTACGTTTTATGGCACAGCCGTAGTACGCCAGTTCGAGATGATGAAAGTGAAGAGCGCTGTAGACTCGCAGGCCATTGTTCGCTCGCGCGATAAGCTCCGCAGCCTGCAGATACTGGGCCGTGCCGGGCTGGGTTTGCCCAAAACAGCCTTTACCAACTACTCTAAAGAAACCTCGGGGCTGGTGAAAGAAGTAGGCGGCGCACCGCTGGTAATTAAGTTGCTGGAAGGCACACAAGGCCTGGGCGTGGTACTGGCCGAGACCAAAAAAGCGGCAGAATCAGTAATAGAGGCATTTCATAACCTGAAGGCCCGCATTATTGTGCAGGAGTTTATATCTGAGGCGGGTGGTGCCGATATCCGGGCCTTTGTAGTGAACGGCGAAGTGGTTGGAGCTATGAAGCGCCAGGGCAAGGAGGGGGAATTCCGTTCTAACCTGCACCGTGGTGGCAAAGCATCGCTCATCAAACTTACCCGCCAGGAGAAAGCTGCGGCCCTGCTGGCTGCCAAATCGCTGGGCCTGGGCATAGCCGGTGTGGACATGCTGCAATCCAAGCGCGGTCCGCTTATTCTGGAAGTAAACTCCTCCCCCGGGCTGGAGGGCATCGAAAGAGCAACTCAGAAAGACATAGCCGGAAAAATAATAGAGTATGTAGAAGGGCTCGCTAAAAAGAAATCCAAGAAGAAAGTAAACGAGTAGCATGCCCGAAACTATAGTTATCAACGGTCGAAGTATTGACCGTGGTGAAAAAGTGTTGACCAAACTGGTGGTGAGCAAATTGCCCAGTGGTACGGTTATCGAAATTCCGGTCTATGTTTTCCGCTCGGTGCACGATGGGCCGGTAGTGTTGCTCATGGCCGGCATGCACGGCGACGAAGTAAACGGCACTGAGATCATCCGGAGGATGCTTTCCAAAAAGATGCTTTACCCGCTGAAGGGGACCATTATAGCCGTGCCTATCCTGAACATCTACGGTTTCCTGAACTTCTCCAGAGAGGTGCCCGATGGCAAGGATGTAAACCGTAGTTTCCCGGGCAGCCGCGAAGGTTCGCTGGCCAGCCGTGTGGCCTACCGCTTTATGAAGGAAGTAATGCCCTACGTAGACTATGGCCTCGATTTCCATACCGGGGGCAGAAGCCGCTCCAACTACCCGCAGATACGCTGCGTGCTCGGGAACCATAAAAATGAGGAACTGGCGAAAGCCTTCTCAGCGCCGTTTATACTTAATGCACCCTACAGGCAAGGCTCCCTTCGCAAAGAGGCTGGTAAGCAGGGCAAGTCTATCCTTGTTTATGAGACCGGCGAGAGCCTGCGCTTTGATGAGAAGGGCATAAAGCTGGGCATGGAAGGAACCTGCCGCGTGTTGCACCACCTCGGTATGACGGCTAATTGCACAGAAGCAACCGAGCCCACTGTGGTATGCATGAAGGATATCTGGCTGCGTGCCAAAAATGCAGGTCTGTGGCGCACGTTTATACAGGCAGGAGAGTACGTGAAAAAAGGCCAGTACATTGGTAACATAACCGACCCTTACGGCGAAATGGAGGTGCGCCTGCATGCGCCGGCCACAGGTTACGTGATCGGTCTGAACAACATGCCCGTGGTAAACCAGGGCGATGCCCTGCTGCACATTGCGTACTAAACGGCGAACTATAGTTTGAGCAGTAAGCTATAGTTTGCAACCACCCTGTTTCGTGAAATCCAGTAGCCATTATCATCCATAAAAAGTGGTGTTCTGTTAAGCTGGCTATAGTTTGGCCGGATAACTAATAGCTTCTACCCTCGTAAAGTATACTGTACCTAAATAAAACGAGACTATGAACGAAGCAGAATATAGAGCAAGAGGCAACTGGAATGAGCTGAAAGGAAAAATGAAGCAGCAGTATGGCCACTTAACAGACGATGACCTGACTTACGACGAAGGGAAAGAAGACGAATGGCTGGGCAAGTTGCAACAGAAAACCGGTAAGGTAAAAGGCGAACTTAAGAAGTGGATTGATTCCCTGTAAGTTCGTACCCTTTGGTATGGGCAATCAGACCCAGGCTGTTTGCCTGCTATAACTATAAAAGGCCCTGCTAAACTATAGCAGGGCCTTTTTAGGTCTAACTCTCTCGGCAGTTAAGTAACCGGGAGTTAAGCCACTATTTAAAATACGTAGCGCACGTGCAGGGCCGTATCCCAGAAACCGCCACCCGACGGAATGTTGATGTAAGGTTTAATGTCGGCACCAATGGTAAACGGAATATCGCGGATGTAGTACTCCAGACCAAGTACGCCATCTATACCTAAAGCTACCACGTTATCATCGTCGTAGTGTTTGTGGCCGTGGTCGTAGTAGTGGCGTCCGTTATGGAAACCGATGTGACCACCCAGGCCATAGTACCACTGCAGGCCGCGGGCATTAAAGGCGGGTGCATGCTTTTCGTACAGCACTGTAATAACTGTACCGCGGTACTTAAAACTGGTGCTCAGGATGCCCTCTATAGCAGCATCGCTCTTGATGAAGTGTTTAACAGTAAGGCCGGAAGCGGCACCGCCTCTGAAACCAATACCTGTTTGGTAGCCACTCTGGGCACTTGCACTAAAACCAACTGATAAAACCAGCGCCAGTGCAAAGGAAATTCGAATAAACGTTTTCATAAAAGGTTAAAAGTTGAAAAATGTGCAGCCGGCAAATACTATTGCCGTTGCGTTAAAATTAACACATCTAACGCAGATATGGGTAATTATTGCACAGTTTGCTACTTTTTAGAGCCGGTTTTGTAGCTCTGCAGGTATGCCGTTTTGCGGGTGCGGCGGCCAATCAGCTTAAAAAAAGATATAAACCGCTGGTCATCAAGCTTCAGGGCTTTAGCAAAGGCATCCGGCTTTTTCTCTTCTTCAAAATCTTTGATGTAATGCTCGCGTACCACAGCTGCCTCAGAAAGTTCTTCTGCAGCTTCAATTTGTACTAATCCGGTTTTCTCCCATAGTTTGCGCCACCATTCTATACTGTGTATAAAGTACCAGTAGTTCTTAAAATCGCGGCGCAGGAATTTAGGCACCTGGTCCAGGGTTTCAATCTCGCTGGTAAAGCACACATCCACTATAGCTATGTAGCCATCGGGTTTTACGAAGCGGGCAATGTAGGGCAGGTACTTTTCGTCGGTGCCGAAGTAGGTATAAGAGTCTACCACAATTACGGCATCAAAGTATTCTTCAGCAAAAGGCAGGGAGCGGGCATCGGCTTCAATGGGAATTACCTGGTCCTGGCAGCCTGCTTCCAGTATGCGCTCATAGTTGTCGCTGGCCGAGATGGCCTCATCCACAGCCCACACCGTTACGCCAAATTCTTTTGCCAGGAAAATAGAGCTGATGGCCTTGCCACAGCCCAGGTCGAGTACGCGCATGCCTGGTTTCAGGTGCAGCGATTTGGTAAGACTCTCGAGGTTGAAAAGTACGTTCTCGCCCATCGAGTGCTTGCGCACCCACTCGGGGTCGTATTGGGTGGCTTTCGGGAAAACGTGCCGTAAGTGGCGGTGCTGCATAACTATAGTTTTTAGGTGCTCTGCCTTTACGCAGGCCTGTAGCTATAGTTTATAGTTTGGCAGCCATGTCGGCTATTTTATCAGATGAGTAAATCTGCACACCACCCCGGTTCTCGGCGGCTGCATACAGCATGGCTTTGGCTACATCCTCGCCGGGTATAGGTTTGTACTTGCGCAGCGGGCCTACCAGCAGGCTGCTTAACGGGCCCATTACTTTAGCGGCAACCTCCTCGCCGGTACGGTACTCTTCGCGCTCACCCAGCAGCAACGATGGCCTGAAAATATGCACCCCCCGGAAACCCAGTTCCTGCACATCCCGCTCCATCTGGCCTTTTACTTTGTTATAGAAGAACATAGAGCCTGCATCAGCCCCCATGGCAGAAACTACCAGAAACTGAGCCGCATTTCTAGCAGCCGTGAGCCTGGCCAGTTCCACCACATAGGTATGGTCTACTTTATAGAAGTCTGCTTTGCTTCCTGCCTTTTTTATAGTGGTGCCCAGGCAGCAGTAAATATCATCGGCAGCCAGTTCGGCGCTATACTTTTTCAGGTTGTCGAAATCAACTACTTTCTGATCCAGTTTCGGGTGGATGAGTGGCAGGTCGCGGCGGCCAACCGAGATGACCTGGCTATACCTGTCGCTGTTGAGCAGCAGGCGCAGGCAATGGCCACCCACCAGGCCACTGGCGCCTACAATTAAAGCATTTCGGGTTTTGTGCATAAACAGGGGTACGGCTTATGCAGAAAATACGTTTTTAATAGCTATATAGTCTATGTAGTATAATAGTTTTACCGAGAAATTATTGTTCTGAGGGGCCTGCAGCGTTTTAGATACGTTCTCGATGTACTTGTTCTCGATTTCTTTTCGCTTGTCTTCAATAGCATTCTTCCAGACTACCATCAATTCACTGCCCGGGGCAAACCGCCAGCTATACACCAGGTCTATGTTAAAGGTGTTATAGTTGATGTCGTTAAAGCTGGAGAAATTGCCGTTGCGTGCCAGCAGACCACCTTGTTGGGTAAGTTCGTAAAACTGCTGGTACTCTGCCCGGCTCCAGTAATGGCGCATGTTCAGGGTAAGGCCCGCTTTTTCATTAAAAATGTAAGCTCCGGACAGGGTAGTGGTAAATGTGGTGACCGTACGATCTCCGAAGATAATTTCTTCTCTGGTTCCAAAGCCAGTGTCTTCCTTAATCTTACCGGCATACCCGATGTTGCGCAGCTCGCGCTTATAGTTGTTGCTGTTGGTAAGCAGCAGCTTGTCGTTTACTCTGAATCTTGGGTTGAAATTATACCACCAGCTGAGCTGATCGTAGCGGTTGGAGCGCCAGAATCCGGCAGAGGCATCCAGGGCCAGGCGCCTGCGGTAATCGGTGCTGATACCGCTGCTCATGTCATAGGCGGGTGGCTTTATGAAAACCTGCGGAAAGCTTCTTGCCTCAAAATAGTCGTATGCGTTGCCGGGCCGAATGCCGAAGTTCCAGTTGGCACTCATAAAGTTACGGAACCGCACATTGGTGCTGGCGCTCATACTGGTGCTCACAAACTCGCGGGGGGCATACAGCATGCTGTGGCTTACGCTCATGCTGTTGTTCCAGCTCAGAAACTTCCAGATAGGCTGGTAAAAGTTATAGCTGATGCTGGCGCTGTTGCTGATCTCGTTGTTGTTGCTCAGAAAGCCCAGGTCGTTTATCTCGTAGGTGTTTGACTCTACATGGTGGTTCAGCCCGAAGCGCAGGTTGCCACTGATCTTGTTGAAGCCTACGTTGTACTGGTGGCCCAGGTGCAGGTCAGTCGGAATGGTATCGCCTTTCAGGATTTTGTTGTAGAGCTGGCTCAGGTTACCGGCTGCACTTATCGCGTAGTTGTTGGTCTTATCAGCAAAGCGTACTTTCAGGCCGCTTACATTGGCATCGTACAAACCTTTGGAGCGGCTTACGTTGGTGTTGGTAAAGGTAACATAAGAGTTACGCGGCAGGGTCTGGTCCAGCACGAACACGCTATAGTTGGTAAACGGATCAGTCAGGACCTCGCGCGTTTCACCGGTTTCGGTGTTCCGTACCTTGGCAAACATGTTGCGCGTGATGGCATTAAACAGACCCACACCCAATCCCTTTTTGGTTCTGCCGGATAGTTTGGTTGCATTCAGCAGGCCGCTTATAGTTGGGTTTTCATCTAGTACCTCGTTCTTTTGCAGCGAGTCGCCTGCACTATAGTAGAGTAAGGGCATGGCCCCGATGCGGCGGGAGTGGAACAGGCCGGCTTTATTAAACAGCTCGGTGCCTTCTGTAAAAAACTGGCGGTTCTCGCCATGTTTCACTTCAAAGGGGCCCAGGTTCAGCACCTGGTTGTCTGACTGTGCCTGGCTGAAATCGGGTACCAGGGTTACATCCAGTGTAAAGGCATCGTTAATACCATACTTTACATCCATGCCTCCGTTCAGGGTACGGCTGTAAGGGTTTTTCCCTTTTGTGTCGCCGGAGTAGTGGTGTACGTACCCCGACACATAGAGCGTAAACTCCAAACGCACCGGCGATTTGATGCCTTCAATGCCAATGGCGCGACCTTCCTGGCTCACAAAGCCTTCCACCATGTTGTCTACATGGTTCCAGTATGATTTCTCACGGGCGCGGCGCACTACACGCATAAAGTTTACGCCCCAGGTTTGTACTTCAGTGCTCGGGAAGCGGATTGCTCCGTAGGGTATTTTCATTTCTACTACCCAGCCCTGCGTAGTCTTTTTTACATGGCTGGCCCACACGGCATCCCAGTTCCAGTCTTCGCGGCCCTGCGAGAACTTGATGTCGGTTTGCACACCTGCCGCCGAAACCATGAATGCGAAAGCATTCTGCTTGTCGTTGTAGGTATCCAGGTACACAGCAAACATATCGGAGTTGTTTTCGCCGGAGTCGCGGGAGCCGTACTGCGTCAGAACCGAATCCGGTGCAGTATCATAAAGCATGGCACCGATGTACACTGCCTCGTTGTCGTAAAGCATGTATACCTCTGTTTCCTGAGACGATGGTTTGCCGTTGAGCGGATCGTAGCGCACAAAGTTGGTGGCAGGCGTTACCGTTTGCCAAACCTCGGGCTCCAGGTAGCCGTCCAGTGTGGGGGCTTGGGTGGTGCGCATTACCATGGTGGTTTTGCGTTTCAGGTCGGCAGCTTCCGGGGCTTTGTTCTTGTCTTTGTCTGAGGCTGCAGCTGCAGCACCGGCAGTAAATAGAGTAAGGGTAAGGGCTAAGGCGAGGTATTTATGTAGCATGATATAAGGCGCCTGACAAGGGCGCTGCTGTAAAAGGTTGCTGGTCTGGTTTAGAAGTTAGTTTTGCGGAGGTATGGCCTGGCTAACGCCTGAGCTTGATATAGTTTTCGAAGATCTCGATTTTTCCTGCTTTGAACAGGTTGCCGATACTGCGCTTGAACATTTTTTTGCTCACGCCAACGATGCGGTAAATGTCCTCGGGATCACTTTTATCTGATAGGTTCAGGGTGCCTTCCTGTTCCTGCAGCAACTGCATTACTTTGGCAGCCGTTTCATCCATTTCGCTGAAGGTATCGGCATCAGGCTTGCGAAGTGTTACGTCTATTTTGTTATCGGGGCGGATGGTTTTGATGTAGCCGGGCAGCTTGTCACCAATTTCAAGCTCTTTAAATACCTCGTTGCGGTACAGCAGGCCCTTATACGTATTGTTGATGATCACATTATAGCCCAGGTTCGTGTATTCGGCAATAAGCAGCTCTGCCTGCTCGCCTTCGCTTAGCTGGATGTCTTCGTTTTGCAGGTACTTGTTCAGCTTAGCAGTACCGACAATACGGTCCGATGCATCATCCAGGTAAATGTACACACAGTACTTGCGGCCAGGCACCATTTTTACTTTCTGGTTATTGAGCGGCACCAGCAAGTCCTTCTCCAATCCCCAGTCCAGGAACGCCCCGAAGCTGGAGGTGTCCTTACACACAAGTCCGGCAAATTGGCCCACCGTGGCATAAGGCGTCAGGTTGGTGGCAATTACGCGGTCTTCAGAGTCGCGGTACACGAACACACGTACAAAATCGCCTACTTTCGCGCCCTCGGGCACGTACTTGGCCGGCAGCAGAATATCGCCGTCTTCCGAAGTTAAGTATACACCAAAGTCTACTTCACGCGCTATCTCCAGCTCGTTGTAATTGCCTAAATCTACCATGTGTTGTTTGTTGTAAGTGCTGCTCTACAAATCTAGTAAAAAGCGAATTGCATTAAAAGCTGAAAGCCTGCTAAATAGCCGATGGCTATATATTTAAGTTAAAGTATAAAGCGGAGTGGGTTAAGTCTAAAAATCGGTTAGCTGATCTTCAGCAGATCTGCGTAAGCTGTGATTCCGGATTGTACAGATTTATAGGATTTGGCTGGTACTATAGTTGAGTCCTTCGTTCTATAGTTGCTGTACCTATAGTTTATGTCAGCCGTAGTTTGGCCCTCTGGCCCAGTTGAGTTACAAACTCAACACCATAGTTAGGCACGGGTTACAAACCCGCGCCAGCAATCGAGATTCTGCTATAGTTGGGAGCTATAGTGTTATAGTTACAGACCACGGACGGACAGGTCGCGACCTGTCCCTACGGATCTACACCCACGAGAGAGCTATGCAACTATAACTCCTCCAACTATAGCTACAGCAGTTACTATCGAGCTGATCACAGTCTTTGGGTTGAGCGCCTTTGACTTGTTGCGGTGCCGCAGGCAATCCGACGCAGGAGGATAGCAAGAAGGCAGCAGCGCGATGCCCGAAGACGGGGCCTCCCGGCCCAGGAGGGAGCCAAGTGAACTATGAAACGATAGGTACCTAAAGCTCCCAGGAATACAGAAGGCTATGAAACAACAGGCTTGTAGCGAGTGGCAACTATAGCCAACTATAAAACTATAGTCTGGCAGCAAACAGTAGCAAACTATAGAACTATAGCTAAGCAGCGCGTAGCAGCAACTATAACGCTATAGTTTTTAACAGAGCAGACAAATAGCAGACATAAAAAAGGCAGCTCTCTAGAGAGCTGCCTTCCTGCTAAAAGTTTATACCTTATTTAGCCTTTGCTTTTGTAGTAGTCTTTTTGGTCGTTGTTCTCAGGCCATCTTTACTGCCTTTGCTTTTCTCAGCACCATCTTCCATAATGTCTTCGGGGCGTGCAATCAGGCCAATGGACAGGCCATCTTCGCCCAGGAAGTGCTCAATGTGGTGGCAGCGGTCCTCGGTTTTGATCAGGATGCCCTCCAGCAGGGCCTTGGTTGCGAAATCTTCGTGCTGCATCGCCAGTTTTATGCTCTTGCGCAGTTCTATGGCTATCGTTTTTTCATCCTCCATGTCCTTCTGCAGCATTTCCCTGATCCTGAAAACCCCTTCTTCTTCGTGCTCGATGTACGAGAGCTCCAGTTGCTTTTTAGGGTGACAGGTAGGACAATAACCCATTACAGTCAGGCGCTCGGCTATGGCATCATATTGCTCGTGCAGTTGGGTGTAATGGTCCTGGAAGAACAGGTGCAGGTCGCGGAATTGCGGGCCCTCTACCATCCAGTGGTGTTTGTGGTACTGGTTGAACAGGGTGATAAACGAGGCCAGGTGGCGGTCCAGTTCGCGGGCCATTGCCTTGGCTGTATCGTCTGACAGGCCTACCGGATTTCCTTCATATTCTGATTTTTCTCTTAGCTTTTCCATACTTATAGTTTGTGATACACAGCTATACTTACCGCAGAAAAGCAAAAAAGGATATGGATTACCTTACCTGAACTCGGCCACACCCGGCCGCTCAAAGCGGAAATCGGTGAAGTCGTAGTATGGCCTGGAGACCGGGTAAATCTTAAAGCTGCTGAGGTCTTCGTGCACAGGCAGGCGCGGGTAAAAGCCAAACAGAACCTGTATAGTGCTGAAAGACAGGTACTCGTTACGGAACCGGAAGCCAACGCCAAAGCCGCTGTAGGGTTTGTTTTTGAACGGGCTGGTTTTGTTGCCGGCCGAGAGCCAGGCCACATCTGCAAAGGCCACTGTAGCCAGTTTAAAGCCCAAAAACGAGAAAGGGGTATACAGATTTGCTTCGTAGTTTAAGGTTATGCGTTTGCTGCCACGCAGCAACTCCGATCTGAAGCCGCGCAGGCCATCGTTGTTGTTGATAGAGAGCAGCTCTTCCGGGTTGCGGTTCAGGCCAAAAGTAGCGCGTGTTTGCAGGTAGTGGCGCAGTTTCCAGTTGCCGTTTTCGTACAGCCGTGTAAAGTATAATGATTGTACCTCCAGCAGGCCCTGCTCCCAGTTGCCATCGTGCAGAAACGAGCCCCACGATACATTGCCGAACAGGTAACCGAAGCTGGACTGATAGCGGGCAAAGGCAGCGGAGGCGCCAAAGTAGCGCCGGTTAAACACAGTGCCGTTCTCATAGCCGGTTGTAACCGAAACAATACTGCCGGTTGGTATATCTTCTGTTCTACCAAAGCCAAACAGGTAGCGGTCGCGGTAGTATTTACGAACACTATAGCCTATGCTGCCCAGGTATAGCTGGTTGCTCTGGAAATTCTCAGTGGGAACAGTCGTATACCGGGTGTCGATTACTCTTACGCCCATAATCAGGCGGCCGCGCGGCTCGTAACCCAGGTTATAAGTCTTAAACTTGAAAGCACGACCAAACCAGGCATCGCGGCGGGTGTAGCCCAGGTTTCCAAATTGCGGAATGCTGTCGGGGTGAGTAGCGGGTAGTAATATGCGTTCTCTTATCTGGCTTATACCTGCGGCACCGGCATAGCGGGTGTTGGTTGCATAAAAATCGCGGTGCAGAAAGGCACTTCTCTCCTGGTAGTAGTTCTCGTTTATATAAGCAACATCAGCAGTGATATAGGACCTGCCAATGTTCTCGATGCTGTAGCGGCCGGCAAATTCCCAGGGGCGTGGTGCCGCCTGATTAAAACGGTACGTGAGCTCCGGCTGGTGGCCCAGCCCCATAAAGTTGAGCTCGCGCACAGTTACCCGTCCGGCCCCCGAGGATGGCGAAAACGATCCCGCACCACCCAGGCTGAAAACATCCTTTGTAACAACAATCACATCCAGGCTATCATCGGTAGTGGTGCGCTCATCTACAATAATGCGGGCATCCAGAATATAATCTGTCTGGCGCAGCAGTCGCTCCGATTCTATCAGGGCTAGTGGCTCCAGGGGTTTGTTGCTCTCAAAAAGCAGCTTGTTCCGGATAAGCGCGCGCTTGCTGGTAGCATGAAAGAAGTTGCCGGCCTTCTCGAACCAGTTGGCCGGCACGCGGGTGGTATCGTTAATGGAGTAGCCGAAGGCATCCAACGCTACAATACGGATGCCCCGGACCACCTTATAGTTGTGCTGCTCATACTCACGCTCAATCAGCTCAGCATCCAGGTTCAGTACTTCATCTTTCCTGTCGAATTCCAAAATAGAGCTGAGCAGCTTTCCCATAATGGTTTTGCGTTCCGACAGCGCGCGCAAGTTCTGCATCAGGCGGTCCTCAAAGCGGCGTGTTGTGTCGGTAGCAACGGTCGTATCGGGTTTGGTTACGGGCTTTTGCTGCGCCATGCCATGCAACGCCAATAGCAGCAGTAACGCCAGCAAAAGTGGGCGCAGCATTGGGCTTGCTGAAGGGCGAACATAAGGCATAAGTGCTAAGATAGTGCAGGGGCAAAGTACAGGCTTCTAAAGATAGTTTATTTTTTAACGCGTGCAGCCTGTAAAAAGGTGATAACGCAGGTTTAGAATTGGTGTTACGCGATTTTTGTGCTAATTTATTTAGTAATAAGGGCGTATGTTGATAAGCGTGTGAATAAATATTTGCTAAAAATATTAGGTTGATTGAGCCTGATGTTCTACCTTTAAAGCATTAAAGCAGATGAGTATAGCAAAATGGATAGCCGGATAACTGAGAAACTAACAATATTAGCAGATGCTGCCAAGTATGATGTTTCGTGCTCATCCAGCGGCGGCAAACGGAAAAATGAGAACAAAGGGCTGGGCAACGCCAAGGGTATGGGCATTTGCCATAGTTTTACAGAAGACGGGCGTTGCGTATCGCTGCTGAAGATACTGCTGACCAACCATTGCATTTACGATTGTGCCTACTGTGTTACCCGCAAAAGCAACGACATTAAGCGGGCAGCTTTTACGGTACAGGAAGTGGTAGACCTGACAATAAATTTCTACCGCCGCAATTACATCGAGGGGTTGTTTCTGAGCTCGGGAATTTTCAAGAATGCGGATTATACCATGGAGCGCCTGGTGCGCATTGCCAAAAAGCTGCGGCAGGAGCACAGGTTCAACGGCTACATCCACCTGAAAACGATACCCGGCGCCAGCGAAGAACTGATAAAAGAGGCCGGATTGTATGCCGACAGGTTGAGCGTGAACATTGAGCTGCCCTCTGAGGCAAGCCTGCAAAAGCTGGCACCGGAAAAGAACTATACCGATATACTGCTGCCAATGGATAACATTAAGCAGCAACTGGTACAGGCCAGGGAAGAGCAACTACTGTTTAAATCGGCGCCGGCGTTTGCCCCGGCCGGGCAGAGTACGCAGCTTATAGTTGGGGCCTCGGCCGAGAACGACCAGCAAATACTGCAGCTCTCGAGCCAGCTTTATAAAAACTATAGTTTAAAGCGTGTGTACTACTCGGGCTATGTTCCGGTAAGTGCCGATAACCGCCTGCCCATTATTTCGGAGCCACCTATTATCAGGGAGAACCGCATTTACCAGGCTGACTGGCTGATCCGCTTCTATGGCTTCGATGTGCAGGAGATACTGGACGACCAGCACCCGAACCTGGATCTGGATATTGATCCGAAACTCAGCTGGGCGCTGCGTAACCGCCACGCTTTTCCGGTGGAGCTGAATACGGCAGATTATGAGATGATACTACGGGTACCCGGCATCGGGGTAAAATCGGCGAAAAAGATTGTGTCGGCACGCAGGTTTGCTGCTCTGAACTTTGAGCACCTGCGCCAGATGGGAGTAGTGCTGAAGCGGGCGAAGTATTTTATCACCTGCAACCATAAGAGCCTGCAACCTTACGATCTCGATTCGCAGCGTATCCGGAACAAGATTTTATTTGGAGATGGTGCTTTGCGGAGCCCGTTGCTGACCCAGCAGCTGGATCTGTTTAAGCAAGTGGGATGATAAACAACTATGGCTATGGCGCAGAAGCATAAAACCGTTGCTACCAACCAGGAACCTGAACTACAAAAGATAAAAACGATCAAAGTAAAAGTCATGAGAAAGAACAACAAAGTTGCCCGCGTATCCTGCTACTGTAAACTGAACATGCTGGTGCCACACCTGCAAAGCCTGTCATCCAGAATGCAGGATGCTAACAAGCAAGACAAAGGCCGTTCTAACAACAATCAGTAAGCAAGCGCGTGCACCTCTATACCTACGACGGCTCTTTTGAAGGACTGCTGACAGTAGTGTTTGAGGCCTACGAGCGCAAAGCCTGGCCGGTAACTATAGAACAGGAGCAGGTGGCGCAGCCCAGCATGTTCGGGGAAACTATAGCTGTAGTTACTGATGCCGCAAAAGCACAGCGCGTCTGGAAAGGGCTGGCGAAACGCTTGTCGGTAAATGCACTCAGGGAGCTATACTTTACTTATCTCTGGGAGCAGCCGGGTTTTGAGCAGGTGCTTTTCAGCTACATAAAGCTGGCTTTTGATACCCCGGAAAGCATAGAGGGCAACTATACCGCACCTTGTGTGCTGCAGGTGCAACAGGCCGCCAAACAGGTGCACCGCGAAAAACACCGCATGGAAGCCTTTGTACGGTTCCAGAAAACGACCGACGAGCTCTACTACGCGCACATAGAGCCCGACTTTAATGTGCTGCCGCTTATAGTTACGCACTTCAGCAAGCGCTACGCCGACCAGCGCTGGGCAATTTACGACATCCGTCGCCGCTATGGGGTTTACTATAACCTGCAGGATACCCATTTCATAACACTGGATGCAGTTCCTAAGAAAGGTATGGGTATATTGCCTGAGTCGGCTGTGATGGAAGAGGAGCATACCTATAAGCAACTATGGCAGGTATACTTTAAACATGTAAACATCCCGGAGCGCAAAAATCCGAAACTTCACTTGCGGCATCTTCCCAAACGCTACTGGAAGTATCTTTCTGAAAAGCAACCATATACAGGATAGAGGCGCTGGGTGGTCTAAAAAAATTGTACTGGTTTGTAACATCTGCTGTACGCTGCACGTAAGCATTACTATATATTTATTTTAAAACAAGCGGCAGGTAGTCTGCTAATGCATAAAAGTGACCTTACCACTACATGCGGCTTAGCTATAGTTTTTGCACATATGAATACACGCGTACGAAAAAAGCTTATCCAGGTGGCTCGGGGCAGAGCCAGTCAGATGACTTTCCAGAACCTGATCTATGAAGCCGAACTAGGCTTAAACCTCGACAACAGCTACGAGAAAGCACAACTCACAGAAGTAATAGACGAGATATCAGAAGAGGAACATGCCAAGGGCAGGCCGCTGCTGAGTGCACTTGTAAGCACCAAAGGCTATAAAAACCAGGGCGATAATTTCTTCAGGCTTTGCGAACGCCTGGGTTATGGCAACTGGAGAGAGCTCAAAAAGAAACCCGAGTTCTTAGAAGAGCAGCGTAATGCCTGCCGCGAGTTCTGGCAGGATAAAGAAAACTTTACAACCTACCTATAGTTCAACCGCAGCGCGGCAGGCCTTTCTCTCACCCTTGGCTGCCGCGCTGCCTCTTTTACTCCTCCTCATACGCTGCGTACCCATAGGTAACTATAGCATTTTCTTCCTTCAAGTTAGCAGGCATACACTCTGTTCATCTGCCTTACCAGAACTATAGTTTGTTGAGCCAAGACGTCTGGCAAGTTATATTCCTGTTCGCTTTAAAGTCATTTATAGGAATACTGCCTGAGTTTTGTACAATGCCGTTATTCCTGCTTAAAAAGATGATTGTACAATAACATTCAAATATTTACATAAGTATCTCTGTTATTTAAAATTAAGGTTTAAATTGTACATGGTTTTGCACAGAATACATCTAGTTCTGCCAGCCGAAACCAGCGCCACCCAGCATCAACCTAAATTTTTAATAGCTTATGAGAGCAAATTTTACCCTCACTTTTATTCTCACCATTTTTTTAGGGCTGTCCTGTACGGGAGCCTTCGCCCAGGATGCCAAGTTCGGCAAGGTAAGCGATGCAGAGTTGCGCCTCACGCAGTACCCACAGGATACGGCTGCTGATGCACTTGTGCTATCTGATAAAGGCTACACCAAATTTTCCTTCAGCCATAAAACACAGGTTATAACGGAGCGGCACATCCGCATCAAAATCCTGAAAAAGTCTGGTTATGATTGGGCTAACTTTTCGGTGCCATACTACATCAAAGGCACCGATAAAGAAAAAGTATCGGGTATAAAAGGGGTTACCTACAACCTTGTAAACGGCCAGGTACAAAAGGACAAGCTGGAAGCAAAAAGCATGTTTGACGAACAACACAACGAAAACTGGTACTCTAAAAAGTTTACGATGCCCAACGTAAAAGAGGGCTCTGTGATTGATGTAGAGTACACTATCGTTTCTGATTTTGTGTACAACCTGCGCGAGTGGGAGTTCCAGACAACTATACCAACGCTCTGGAGCGAGTACCGCGCCGAGATACCGGAGTACTTCGACTATAAGTTCCTGATGCAGGGGTACCACCAGCTGCATAACAGCAACAAAGCGAACAAAGCAACTTCCACACCGCAGCTGGTAGATTACGCTTACACCTGGATTATGAAAGATGTGCCTGCCCTGAAAGAGGAGAAGTACATTACAACTATAAAAGATTATCAGTCTAAGATAGAGTTTGAGTTGCAGCAGGTGAAGTTTCCGGGGCAGGCCGCCCGCCAGATGACCGGAAACTGGGAAAATGTAACAGCCGACCTGTTGAACAATGACAAGTTTGGAATGCAGCTGAATCGTAGCGGCTACTACAAAAACGAGCTGGCTACTCTAATGGCGCAACACAAAGAGCCACAACAGCTGGTACAAGCCATTTATGACCACGTGTACAGCCGTATGACCTGGAACGGGAAGTACGGTATACTGGCTACCAACACGCTCCGCAAAGCTTACGATACCCGCACCGGCAATGCTGCCGACATCAACCTGATGCTGGTAGCCATGTTGCAGGAGGCTGCCTTTGATGCAAACCCGGTACTGGTGAGTACCCGAAGCAATGGGAGGCCGCCAATGGGGTCTCCGCTCATAAATAAATTCAACTATGTGGTGGCCCATGTAGTAGTGGATGGCAAAGAGATTTTGCTGGATGCTACTGAACCGATGATGCCCTTTGGCATGCTGCCCGTTAGAGCACTGAACGGCGAGGGGCACCTGATCAAGCGCAAAGGAAACCGCTGGGTAACACTGAAGCCGGCTACCTACTCACAGTTTATATCAACAGATGTAACTTTTACCCCTTCAGGCGAACTACAGGGGAAGACCACAGAGTCAGCTGGCGGCTATTATGCTTTATCGCTGCGCAAAACATTAACAGAGGAGGGAGAAGCAAAACTCTCGGAGAGGCTGACGCGCGAAGTAGGTAACTATAAGCTGGGCAAACCCGCATTCGAGCATGCAGACCAGATCAGTAAGCCGCTGGTGATCAGGTACGACGTAAGTTCGGGTGGTACAGGGCAGTTAGCCGATATTATTTACCTGAACCCGTTGCTGGGGCACGGCGAGAAAGAGAACCCGTTTAAACTGAAGGAGCGCATGTACCCGGTGGACTTTGCATCACCTATAGATGAAACCATCATCACAAAATACACTATACCTACGGGGTACATGGTAGATGAGGCACCCAAAAGCGTGGCCGTATCGTTGCCGGAAAATAGCGGTAAGTTTACGTTTATGGTGCAGCAGGATGGCAACGAGCTACAAGTGGTGAGCCGTGTTAACATAAACAAAGCGGTATTTTATGCAGAGGAGTACCCTCTTCTGAAAGAGTTCTACGACCAGATCATCGCGAAGCATGCCGAGCAGATCGTGCTGAAGAAGTTTGCCAGTAATTAAGTCACAACTATAAAATGGAAGACCATCCGATGTACCAGAGTTCAGGCACAGCGGATGGTTATGCTTCCAATCTCCGAACATGAGAGCAAAACCAGCCCTGCTGCCATTACTGATATGGCTGGGCATTACCTTCGCAGCAGCTGCAGCGCCCTTCGACCTTACCAAGGGAGCTAACGTCATCATCAACTCCGAGGAAACAGTATTTACTGTAAACTCTCCGGGCAGCGCTACCACTACCTACAAAGCAAATATCACCATCCTGAACGAGAACGGGGTGCACCGTGCCAAACTATACGTGCCTTACGATAAGCTCTCGAAGGTGGTGTATGTAAAAGGAGTCTCTTACGACAAAGCCGGTAAAAAAATAAAAACACTGAAGAACAGCGATATTACAGATGTAAGCTCCATTTCTGACTTTTCGTTGTTCGAGGACAACCGCGTAAAAATTGCGAACCTGACACATACGGTCTACCCTTTTACCGTGGAGTTCGAGTACCAGGCAACGACTACCAACATGCTGTTTTACCCCGTGTGGGCGCCGCTGGATGCGGAAAACCTGTCGGTGGCAAAATCGGTGTTTACTGTAGTGATGCCGGCTGGTATGAAGCTGCGCTACCGTGAGCAGAACCTGACGGAGAAAGGGGCCGTGCGGAGTGAGGGCGGTAAGGACACGTATACCTGGCAGGTAAGCAACCTGACACCCTTTAAGGCAGAACCCTACATGCCGCCCATGGGCGAACTGGTGCCCATGGTGCGGACCGCGCCAACTACCTTTGAAGTACAGGGCTATGCCGGTGATATGGACACGTGGCAGAACTATGGCCAGTGGATCAATAAACTGAATGCTGGGCGTGGCGAATTGCCCGAAGCCACCAAAGCTAAAATAAAGGCATTGGTAGCAGATGCAAAGACAACAGAAGAGAAGGTAAAGCGTGTTTACGAGTACCTGCAGCAGAATACCCGGTACATTTCCATACAGTTGGGCATAGGAGGGTGGCAGCCCTTCGAGGCCAGCTTTGTTGATAGTAAAGGTTACGGCGACTGCAAGGCGCTTACCAACTATACACAGGCCATGCTGCAAACAGCCGGCATAAACTCTTACCATGCCCTCATCAGAGCCGGAGATGATGTTACACCTATACTCACAGACTTTCCGGGGCAGCAGTTTAACCACGTAATTCTGTCGGTGCCGATGGCGCAGGACACACTGTGGCTGGAATGTACAAGCCAGATTGAGTCTGCGGGCTATGCCGGTAGCCACACAGGTAACCGGAAAGCATTGCTGATAACACCGGACGGTGGAAAGCTAGCCAGCACACCATCTTACGCTACTGCCGAGAATGCACAGCGCCGCACCGTAACTGTTAAGCTCGACGATAAAGGGAATGCTACTGCCAGTGCTGTAACACACTACACGGGCATAACACACGAAAGCCGCCGCGATGTCATGCTGATTGCCTCGCCGGAAGACCAGCGAAAATGGCTCTACCGCAACATCGATATTCCTTCGTTTGAACTGGCAGGGTTCTCGTTCGATCTAAAGAAAGGCCGCTTACCCGAAGTTACAGAGAAGCTGGAATTGCGACTGCGCCAATGTGCTACACTTAGCGGGAAGCGCATGTTCCTGGCGCCAAACCTGATGAACAAGTGGGACAGCACGCCAAACAGTGTAGAGAACCGGCAATGGGACGTAGTGCGTGCATCCGCTTACACCAACACGGATACTATAGTTTACGAAATGCCCGTAGGCTACACACTGGAGTATAAACCGGCAGATGTTGCTTATAAAACCGCATTCGGTGCTTACAGCAGCACCGTTAAAGTAGATGGGCAGAAGATAACCTATGTGCGTAACCTGCAAATGAACAAAGGCCGCCACAAACCCGAGGAGTATACCAAAATGCTGGAGTTCATGAACAATATAGTGAAGGCGGACGGGCAGCAGCTGGTGTTCGTGAAGAATATCCCGTAAATCGGGTTTATAGATAACCAAGAATTTTATACAACACCTATAGTGCAGATAGTGGGAGTAGGTACTCCTGCTAGCCAATAGTTGGCACCAAATATGAATTATATAAAAAGACTTGCCTTAGTAGTTGGTGTGGCTCTATTTAGTCATAGTTCCTTTGCATGCAATTGTGTCCCATTCATAGGCGAAAACTGGAAAGCAGAGAAAGTCTATAAAAATATTGAGACAAGTGGTTTAGTATTTATTGGTGACGTAATTAGCCATAATGATAGCACCTATTCCATAAAGGTTCTGGACCTTATCAAAGGTGAAGCAGGCACTGACACTTTATCTGGCTATAACTATCCGACCAGTTCTTGTTCAAAGTCTGTTACAGAAGGCTTATGGATTATCTACACAAGTTTGGATGAAAGTGGGCGTATACCAGAGATTGACGGCTGTAGCATATCCAGAAATCTCTCCAATCCAGAGTTCAGTTATGTGCCACCTCTTCCTGGTAAGCATCTGGACTCCCTGCAATTAGAAGAACTGAAAGAGACACAGGCACAAGAACAGCTTCCTTTGCACCTAAAGAGTTGGATGAACGAATACGCTATACTTGCAGCTTATAGAAATCAGGCTAACGATTCAGAAAAAGAAGAAAGTGGAAACAAAACATTAACTTATGTGGCTTTAGGTCTGGCGGTAATCGCTTTGCTTTTAGGGCTTCTGAAAAAATAAGTAAGTGCCAACCACGTGTATACTCAATGCTCGGCTTCGCCTTGCACATCGTCTACACCAGTTCGTTATGTGCATAATTTGAATTAAGAGAAATGGTAAAGTCTCAATTCATAAAAGATATTCTCACATTACTACTTGACGGTGACAAAGAAGGACTTGTAGCGAAGCATCAAATAGACTTCTTAACGGAAAGTAAATTTGATTATACAGGTGTTGGAGTGTTTATTACTTTTAAACGTGAGAACGGAATTGAAGAATTTAAAGTGACAAAAAGCGACCTAATATTAAACGGAGTGACTATTAAATCACCGTCATTGAAAGTAGGTGCTGATACGACTTTATTCTTTAAAAACGGACTTATTGATTACTTAGAAATCTGGTCATTTGATGGAGAATATCCTGAAATGGAAATCAATGAATATGAATTAAAACAGGAATGGGAAGGCTCACCAAGACGAGAAATTGAAAAATAAAAAAGCTTTGCATAACAAGACCTATAGTGCATAAACGCACCATTTAGCAAAACCGTTAACACCTCATCTAATAAACAACAGCCTGCAGAAAAATTATTTCTGCAGGCTGCGTCTTTTCAGGACTTGCTCCGTCATCAGGGTGTAAACAATGTAAGACACCTTAAACTAAAAGCCATGAGAAGATTTCACGTGAATGTAAGCGTTAAGAACTTAGAAGAGTCTGTTGCATTTTATGCAGCCCTGTTTGCCAGCGAGCCTACTGTACTAAAGCCCGACTATGCCAAATGGATGCTGGAAGACCCACGTATTAACTTTGCCATATCGCTGCACCCTGAAAAGGCAGGTATTGAGCACCTGGGGATACAGGCAGAAAGTGAGGCGGAACTGGCCGAAGTGTACGGTAACCTGAAGAAAGCGAAAGGTGCTATGCGTGAAGAAGGCAGATGTACCTGCTGCTATGCCAAGTCAGAAAAGTCGTGGATAGCAGATCCGCAGGGGGTAGAGTGGGAGGCCTTTTACACGTTTGGGGAAGCTACTATGTATGGTGAAGGAGCTAATGCCCGTACTACTGAAATAGCCGTTTAGTCCATTTAGAACTATAGCTAGCAGCCACAGTAGCCGGCTTAAACTATAGTTGCTCCCGTGGCTGCCTTGCTGTAACTTACTGCCTCCTGAAGCGCAGGTTCTTTATACTCTCAGCTACTGGCAAAGCCCCCGAACAAAGATTGGCTTTTTCTATAGAATGACGTTATATGCATATGCAAGACTGCTGCCACACACCCGATGCCAACCATGTACCTGCCGATACCTGTGCGGCAGTAGCACCCGTATTCCTGGCTTACCAGGCCCAACTAAGAGCCTTTGTGCTGAAGCGGGTGCAGGATAAAGAGGAAACCAACGACATACTGCAGCAGCTATACCTCAGGATCTATAAAAATTGCGAGCAGTTGCCTGATATTAAGAACCTAAAGGCCTGGCTGTACCAAATCACGCGCAATGCCGTGTACGACTTTTTCAGGGAGAGTAGCCGCTACCAGCTTGTTGCTGAAACAGAGCTGGAGGAGCTGCCCGCTGGCACCCGCCACGACGTAGAAGCTCTGGTAGAGCCCCTGATCAACTTGCTACCACAGGAGTATGCCGAAGCTTTGCGGCTGAGCGAGCTGGAGGGGTTAAGTCAGAAGGAGATGGCAATACGGTTGGGTATTTCTTACTCCGGTGCAAAGTCGCGGGTGCAGCGCGGCCGCGAAAAGCTGAAAGCGCTTTTTCTGGAGTGTTGCCACTTAGAGTTCAGCCGCGATGGCAACATTGTTTCCGCAAGCATAAAAGACAGCTGTGTACCTCTGTGTGACCTTCATTGATAGTTGTTTGTGTCTAGCCTTCGCTCGCGTCCCGCGAATGTAAGCTATCCGGCGGACTCTGGCCACTTTTTACAAACCGCTGTTTCGGGCATCCTTGTTGTAGTTTTCTCTACTGAAGGTTTTTATTTAGCGCCAACTATAACCTATGTAAACTATAAACGAGGACAAGGATGCCCGGAAGAGCAATCACAGGTCTAAAGTCGCGATACGCCACATCATAATGCACACCCGCGGGGTGCGAGTGAGGGTAAAACACGGTA
>DATBUF010000392.1:0-4092 GCA_036516435.1 Pontibacter sp. | reverse complement strand
GTCAGCTTACGCACATCGCGCAGGTAGGCCTCCACCGAGTTACCCGAGAGCGACTTTTCCAGGCGCAGGTATTGTTCAAATTGCTTTACAGTAATGTTCCAGGTCATTTTTTAGACAAAGGATTGTTAGACAAAAGACTTGTGGACAGAAAAACAGGGATAAAACCAACTATGCATTTTAAACTATAATAGTTTTGGTCCTTTGTCTTTTGTCAAACATTCTTTTATCAAAGAATAAAGCAAATATAGTTAATCCTTACCTTTGCCTTCTCTGAAATATGCAGAAAACGAGCTAACACCTGACTCTATGAAAATACTCATCCTGAATGGCCCTAACCTGAACCTGCTGGGCATCCGCGAGAAGGCCGTGTACGGCAGCCGCTCTTTTGAAGATTACTTTGAAGAACTGAAGGAAGCTTTCCCGGCACTGGAGCTAAGCTACTTCCAGAGCAACACCGAAGGCACCCTGATTGACAAGCTGCACGAGGTTGGGTTTACGTACAAGGGCATTGTGTTTAATGCCGGAGCCTACACGCACACTTCCGTGGCCCTGTCTGATGCAGTAAAAGCCATTGAAGCGCCGGTAGTGGAAGTACACATCTCCAACATTTACGCCCGCGAGGCTTTCCGCCATAAGAGCATGCTGGCACCTTACTGCACCGGTAGCATTGTAGGGTTTGGTCTGGAGAGCTACCGGCTGGCGCTGCAGTACTTCGAGCGATTAAAGCCAAAGCAAATTGGTTTTGGGGCTAATAAATAGGAACTTGTACCGTTAGAGTTAAGATTCAACGTTTTCAATAATAAGTATAGTTTTTACGCTATACTTTTCTTATATTCCCGAATGATGCTCAATTTCTACCCAGGCCCCTCCAAAGTGTACCCTGAAGTACGCAGCTACCTTACAGCCGCTTACGACGAAGGTATACTAGGTGCACCACACCGCGGAGAACAGTTCGTACAGCTTTCCAGGGCTACTGTGGGCCTGCTGAAGCGTAAAATAAATATCCCGGAAGATTATTATATCTTCTTTACCTCCGGTGCCACCGAGTGCTGGGAGATCCTGATCCAGAGCTTAACAAAGCACAAGAGCTACCATATTTACAACGGCTCCTTCGGGGAGAAATGGCTGCAGTATGCCCAAAAGCTGCGCCCTAAATCCGAAGGCATTTCCTTTGACCTGAACGAAACAATGCCGGTAGAGCAACTACAGATCGGATCGGATACCGAGCTTATCTGCTTTACCCAAAACGAAACTTCTAACGGCACGCAGGTATCAGCCACCTCTATTCTTAACCTGCACAACCGCTACCGCGACACCCTGATTGCCGTAGATGCCACCTCCTCTATGGCCGGGCTGAACCTGAAATTTATCAAGGCCGATATCTGGTTTGCCTCCGTGCAAAAGTGCTTTGGCCTGCCGGCTGGGCTCGGTGTGCTGGTCTGCTCTCCCAGAGCTATTTTCCGGGCAAAACAAATGGCAGAGCGCGGACACTACAACAGCCTGGTAAGCATGTACGAAAAAATGCTGAACTACCAGACCACGCATACCCCCAACGTACTGGGCATATACCTGCTGCGCCGTGTGCTCGAAGACCGCCCTTTTGTAAAAGCCATTGACCAGGAACTGACAGACCGTGCACAGGAACTATACGAGTTTTTCGCGCCGTTTCAGGATATACAGCTGCTGGTTGAGAATGAAGAAGTTCGCTCTAAAACCGTGATCGCGCTGCAGTCCACGGAGCGGCTCGTGGATGACATAAAGAAGCGCGCCCTGCATCACAACATCCGGCTGGGCAATGGGTACGGTATCTGGCAGCGCAACACCTTCCGGATCGCGAATTTCCCGGCTATACTGAACGAAGAGTACGAAGAACTTAAACGCTTTTTCCAGCACTATTACGGTTAAACTTATACCTTTGCGCCCAAATCAAGTATAAGCGCACATGGGTATTTTTAATTTCAAGGAAATTATATCGGTTACGCTGATCCTGTTTGCGATCATCGATATTCTGGGCTCTATTCCCATTATTATTAACCTGCGTAAACGCGAAGGTGTAATTCACTCCGAGAAGGCTACCATCATTTCCGGTATCCTGATGATTGCTTTCCTGTTTGTAGGCGATGGTATCCTGAAGCTTTTCGGCATTGATTTTCAGTCGTTTGCTATGGCAGGTGCGATCATCATCTTCATTATTGGATTGGAGATGATCCTCGGCAAAGACTTTTTCCACACCGACCCTGATATTAAAAGCGGCTCTATTGTGCCGCTGGCCTTCCCGCTTATAGTTGGCGCCGGTACCATGACCACCCTGCTCTCGCTGCGGGCTGCTTACTCGCTGCCGAACGTACTGGTAGGCATTATCCTGAACCTGCTCTTTGTGTACATCGTCCTGAAAGCATCAGGCTGGATCGAGAGAAAGATAGGCAAAGCCGGAGCCGACGTGCTACGTAAAGTATTCGGTGTTATACTGCTGGCCATCGCTATCAAACTCTTCAAGAGCAACCTGCCTATTTAATAATTTTAAATGAGTGATTGAGTGAATGACTGAATAAACATTTTCACTACCAAACTAAATCTCTTGTAGTAATAGGGCAAAAGTTCATTCAACTTTTCCATTCACTCATTCAAAACTCACTCATTCAAAATTAAAACATGATTGAAATATTTACGGATGGAGCTTCGCGCGGGAACCCGGGGCCGGGTGGCTATGGGGTTATTCTGCGCTGGGGACCGCATGTAAAGGAACTGTCTGCCGGCTTTCGCAAAACTACCAACAACCGCATGGAGCTGCTGGCCGTGATTGTGGGGCTCGAGGCTATTACCAAACCCGGTATTCCCATCACCATTTACTCCGACTCTAAGTATGTAGTTGATGCTGTAGAAAAACGCTGGGTATTTGGCTGGCAGAAGAAAGGCTTCGCGGGCAAAGCCAATGGTGATCTGGGGGCTCGTTTTTTACGCATCTATGCCAAGCATAACGTGCGCTTTGTGTGGGTACGCGGCCACGCCGGTCACCCCGAGAACGAACGTTGCGACGAGTTAGCAGTTGCCGCCGCCCTATCCCCCAACCTTCCAGCAGACGAAGGCTTTGAATCAGGTATGTTCAATTCTAAATAATTCTGTTTAATTATGAATGCTGAATTATAAATTATGAATTGAGTAAAGTAACTTAACACCAGCATTCATTCTTAACAGATAATTCATAATTAAGTGTAGCGTTGGCTAATTCTTACTTCCAGTTTAAGCAGTTTAGAGTAGAGCAAGACAGGTGCGCCATGAAAGTGTGCACCGATTCGTGCCTGTTCGGAGCTGCGGTGGATGTGAGTGGGGCTACACAAGTGCTGGATATTGGCACCGGTACCGGCCTGCTCTCGCTGATGGTGGCACAGCGCTCCGGAGCAACTATAGATGCCGTAGAAATTAACCCGGACGCTGCAGCGCAGGCGGCAGAGAACTTTGCCAACAGCCCCTGGCAAAAAAGGCTGCACCTCCACCCGGTAAGCCTGCAGGAGTTTGCCAACTATAGCCAGCAAACCTACGATGTTATCCTGTCCAATCCGCCGTTTTTCCTGGCATCGCTAAAGTCGGGCAATGCGGCAAAGGACAGTGCCAAGCATACTGGCGACCTGTTTTTTGAGGACATCCTGCGTTTTGCCGGGCAACACCTGGCACCAGGAGGCAAACTATACATTCTGCTGCCCCCCGCCGAAGCAAACCATTTTGCCAGCCTGGCACCAGCGCACCAACTATACCTAGCCAAAACGATGGAAGTATTTACGTACATCAACGGCCAGTGCATCCGGCACATCCAGACCTATAGTTTCTCGGAACATGCCACACCAACTAAAAGCCGGCTACACATCCGCGAAGCCGACAAGGTGACCTATACTCCGGAGTTTACAGCCCTGCTGCAAGGGTATTACCTTCATCTATAGTTGCGTGAACCGCCTTTTCAAACTACTAGTAAGAGCAATAGTCCAGGCTTTACAAACTATAGACCAGCACGTTAACCTGCTACCCTTACGCCAGCACCGATTCCCGTTCTACAAAGTTTACCCCGAAACCTTTCAGTTCTTCCAGTACAGGCTCGTA
>DATBUF010000391.1:0-3854 GCA_036516435.1 Pontibacter sp. | reverse complement strand
AAGCCGTAAAATATAAGTGCCCAACACAGCATATCAAAAGAGTTGGGCTGGAACAACATATTCAGGCGCAGCATGGCTGAGAACAGTAACGCTGTCGCACCCAGTATTTTGGCATAGAGCCCGCCTTGCAGTGTATCAACCGTGTGCCACACCACAACTATAGTAAGTGCCCCAAACAGTGCCGGAAAAAACCTGACCCAAAAGTAGCTGTTGCCCAATGCCTGTATCAGCCATGCCACCAAGGCAGTAAACGGCGGCACCGATACATATCCTGTAGCCAGATGGTTGGCCTGGTCCAGGTGCAGAAACTCGTCGCGGTGCAGGTCGTAGGCGCCATCTACCAATGCGTATTGCAGCACAAACTTAAGCAGCACAAAGCCGGCAAGTAGTGCAGTGCTTAGCAGAGAGCTGTTTTGCTGCTGAGGCATCTGGTAGTTTTATCTGTTCTTCATGTTTTCGGAAAAGTGCGCGCCATAATGCTGGCCCCAGTACATCATTCTCTGGTCTAGCTCTTCTAAAGTAGGGCGTGTAAGGATGCCGTAAGTACAGATGGCCAGTAAAACCGTGCAAATGAGCAGCAATGCCGTGTTTATATTTTCTCTCTTCATACCAGCTTATGACGTATAGAACAAAGTAAATATAAACTATAAATCAGAACTATAGCTACATAAAAAAGCGGCTATAGTTTGAACTATAGCCGCCTCCTTTTCTAATGATTTTCTGCTACTGGTCGTCTCGTCGATTCTCAGTTCCTTGTTCATTATCAGTGCGGGCCTGCGGAGTTGGGTTATTTGAGCCAAACTGCCCTACCGCATCATTTTTAAGGCTGTTCGAGATGTCCTTCTGACCACTCTGGCCTGTCTGGTTCCTGTTACTCTGCCCTTGACCCTGCTGGCTCTGAGAAGACATGTGCTGACCTCCCTGGTTACCGGATTGGCTACTATTCTGCGGAGTGCCGGAAGTCCCTTTCTGCTGGTTTTGCTGCCCCTGCTGGTTTTGCTGCTCTTTATTCTTATTCTGGTTGTCTTTCATGATTTCTGATATTAAGTTTGTTTTCTAATCCTGGAAAGGTTTAGCCTTAGTTATATTTACTTACTGCCAGACTTGTTGCTGTTTTTGTGGCTCTGGCTGCCTGCCCGTGCATGTCCCTGCGGATCTCCATGCCAACCACGTCCCTGGCCTGAACTCTTGTTATTGCCCGCTGCTGTATTTTGCGGTGAGTTGCTCATATTCCTGCTATCTGAACCTTGCTGCGACTGGTTATCCGAATTGTTTCGTTTCATAGTTCTCATAGGTTTAAGTAAAACATTATAACCGTTGTGTTGGCGGTAATGCTTATAGTTTACGAGGCAAAATGCAGGTAGTTAATAGTTTAGCAGGATACAGGCGCCCATAGGGTAGTATTATTTCAATAAGCTCAACTGGGTTTTAATATAGCTGTATTTAACTATAACAGAAGATGTATGTAGCTGGTTTGCAGGCAGCTCTTACAAGCATATAGCAGAAATGATAGCAAATAGAGGCAGCACCATTCCAGTGAAGATCCGTGCGAAAAGTAACTGATAGCAGAATTAAACTTTTTCGCAAAAGAGCACGAGTGGCTTCTGGTGCATGTCTGTTGTAAAAAATAAATAGTGATTGCCACCCTCCCGAATTCCCGTCTTTTTACGGATGTTGGCAACAGTATCCGGGAAGTTACGGACGGTGATGTTGGCCTGCTTTTGCGGAAGGCGTGCAAGCAGTTCTTTTTTGTTGTAGCGGCTTGTATCCAAGCATCTGAATATCCTTCCCGGGAAATCTGATACCAGCGTAGCGGAAGTATACAGGTGGCTGTTAGGGTGCAGCTTACTTACGCCATAGTGTTGTGTTAAACTTTTGTAGGCTCCTGCCTTTAGTATAGCGGCGTTGGGTTCGTAAACATAGGGTAGAGGATCGGAAAACGTAGAGCTTATAGCCTGCTCCTGTGCTGCTGTAAATGTAAAAACGCTGGTACTACCGTCTGTCTTTATATTGACTGCCCCCCGTTCCGGCTGCTCCGGAGCATGCTGCTGCAGCAGGTACAGTACTTCTTTACATTCACTCTGCACTGCCACTACCCATACTTTTGCCACTTTGCCTAACTGCGAAATGGCCAGATCTATGTCCAGCATGGGAGAGGCTTTCAGCAGCACTTTATCAGACTTTTGCAGAAGTACCGGCAGCAGGCCCAGTATGTCTGGTTCACAGTCCTGCAGCAGGTGCAGTTTCTCGGAGCGGTCGCCGCGGCGGGCAGGGTCCAGGTACAGTACATCGGCCTTTCCGTTAAACCCCTCCAGGAAGGCTGCGGCTGTAGTAGCTATAGTTTGTATGTTAGTGGCCCCTAAAACCTTAAAGTTATAGTTGGCGATTTCAGATAATTCCTTGTGCTGTTCCACGTGTATCACCTGTGCAAAGCTTTGCGCAAAATAGAAGCTATCGGCTCCAAAGCCACCGGTGAGGTCTACCAGCAGCTTACCTTTAACCAGCGATGCCTTAAAAGCAGCTGTAGTTTCTGACGAGCTTTGTTCTACCGAGATATTTGCAGGGAAAATGAGGTTTGCATTTGTAGCCCAGCCTGGTAACTTAGTCATTGCTTTCTGGCGTGCCTGTATCTGCTGTACCAGTGTAGCCATTGGTAAATGCGGGTAGCGACCAGCCTGCAGCATCAGGTCGGCAGGGCGATCTTGCAGGTGTGCTGCTATAAACTCCTTTCCTTCTTCTGTAAAAGCTAACATACTATAGCTGCATTAGGGGGCGTTATAATCAGGTTATACAACAAATGTAAGGCATTATAATAAATCTGTTCAGAGGAGAGACGCAAAATCTGAATGCGGGCACAAACAATAACTGCGGCTGCAGGTTGTATAACAGTAAGTCCTATATTTTAACCTAAAAAGTAAACTATGAAAAGATTAATGCGCTTTATGGTGCTGGCTGTGCTGCCAGCCGCGATGTTGGTAAGCTGCGACGATGATGACGATGATGTGATCGTGCAGAAAGATACGGCAAACGTAATGGTGGTGCATGCAGCGCCTGATGCACCAGGTGTGGATCTGCTGATTGATGATGCAAAAGTAAACTCTTCTACGTTGAACTACCTGGGCAATACAGCTTACTTTAAAGTAGAAGCCGGGAACAGAGGGCTTAAGGTAAATAGTGCTGGTACAGCTACTACTGTGCTGAATGGTAACTATAACTTTATAAAAGATAAGAACTACACCATTTTTGCAAAAGGCACCACAATACAGGATGACCCCGCAGAACTAGGGTTGCTTATAGTAGAAGATGACCTGACCGCCCCTGCCTCAGGCAATGCAAAGGTACGTTTCGTGCATCTCTCACCTGATGCTCCGGCTGTAGATATTGTAAATGTTACGGATGCAGCTAATCAGGCGGTGTTGTTCGATGCGCAGAGCTTCGAGGATGTGTCTTCTTTTGCATCGGTGCCTGCCGGAACCTATAACCTGGAAGTGCGGGCTGATGATGGTGGCGCTGTAATTCCAATCGAGGGGTTGACAGGTCTGCAATTAACAGCCGGTAAAATTTATACTGTAATTGCAAGAGGATTTGTAACTCCGCCGCAAGGCAACACCAACACACTGGGTGTGCAGATCATCGAAAACAAGATGCAATAACCATATTAGTTAATGTACTAACGAAGAGCAGCGTTTGCCTGGTGGCAGGCGCTGCTCTTCGTTAGGAGCTGTTGCAGAAGTATTTGTTGAACTTGCGTAACAAAATATGTAATTTTGGGTTTTCACTTGAAAAGCATAAAAAATGGTAGATACATATCTGAAGTACAAAGTAAAAGACATTTCGCTGGCTGAGTGGGGCCG
>DATBUF010000390.1:0-2573 GCA_036516435.1 Pontibacter sp. | reverse complement strand
AATAGCCTGTGTGTACTTTGTTCTTTAGTCCCATGCAAGCTTTTACGGCTGTTTGTAGCGGATTATAAATCCTGATAGTAGAAAACTTTCGGATTGCAAATCTGAAAGAGCAGATGTTCCGCCAGACACTCACAGGTTTTGCAAACACTATGAGGTCTTTTTAACCCCTACTTCAAAACCACCTTAATCATGTGCGGGTCATCGCGCAGGGTGCGAACGTTTTGTTTGAGTTGTTCCAGCTCGCGGGTCAGGTCTTCTTTAGCGGATTTAAACTTCTGGTCCATTTGTTTGGGGCTGCCGCCAAAACGGGTGTAAATGCCGGCATCAGGGCTAGTGGCGAAGGTGTGGAGTTCCTGTTTTAGCTCTTCTAGTTGGTCGGTCAGAATCTTTATGTAGTACTGCAGTTGCTCGTCTGGTAGGGTGTTCAGTGGCTGGTCCTGCTCCTGCATAAACTCCATTTGCAGACGCAGCAGCTCAAAAAAGTCATCGTGGTGGTAGGCCTGGGTTACGCGTTTCATGGCTTCCTCTTTCCAGGCGCGTTTGGTTTCGTCCTGCTCTTTGTCGGGGTGCAGTTGCTTGGCAAGCTCGGTGTACACGCGGCGGCTGGCTTTGCTGATGTTGCTGAGCTCGGCTTTTGCTTGGGCTTCCTTGGCTAGCTGGGCTTTGGTTTTGCGCCCTTTCTGGCGGTTCTGTTTTTCACGCTCCCGCTGTTCGCGTTCGCGGTCAAGCTGCGCCTGTATGCGCTCAAAATCATCCAGGTCGTCAAAGCTGTTTGCTATAGTTGGCTCGTCGGTAACTATAGTTTCCTCCTGCTCTTCGGAAGTAAAAGTGGTACGCTCTGCATACGTGTATTCTGCGTAGCGGTCGTGCAGCCCGATCAGGTCCCGGCGCTCATAGTTCGAGATAAGATCAAAGGTGATGTTCTCGATAAGGGCGGCTATTTTTAACTTCTCCCGGATGCTGAAGATAGGAAGCGAGAACGATTGGTCTAGGAGATGTGCCAGTTCCACACGTTTCTCCAGTTGTAGCTCAATAATAGGCCGCAGCTCTTTTTCGATGCGCTTCTGGGCCAGGCTTACACTTTCGCGCCGGGTAGCTATCGCTGTTTTAAGCTGCGCTATCTGCTCTGTTTTCTGGTTAAACTCCTGTTGCAGTTTGCTCAGCTGCCGCTCATGCGTGGTTGAGATTTGTGGCGTAAGGCTGGGAACAGGTTTGTTAGAGGCAGGCATGCAAGAAGTATAAACAGGTATAATTTGTCTGAAATACGAAAGTATGGCTTTTTTGTCGGAAGGCGAGAGGCTTACCCCAGTTGCCTGAACTATAAACTATAGTTTCGGGGAAAGAACACCTGCCTGTTGCTATAGGCATGGTATCCTGCAGCAAACTATAGTTTATAGTTCAGCGCATACTTCAGAATATCTCTTTAGCGTTAGTTTCGTAAGAATAGCTTGTTTGTATAAAACCATCAACAATTATCACTTTAAGTAAAGCACTATGAACAGCACAAAGATTTTTCGTTTGCTGGCTATCTTACTGGTAGCACTGGTATTTACTCCGGCAGCTATGGCGCAGGAGCAGAAACCAAAAGCAAGCCCGGCCGCCACAGCCACCGGAAAGGCAGGCGGAGCTACCGTAACTATAAACTATAGCAGTCCCTCGGTAAAGGGCCGCACCATCTGGGGCGACCTGGTACCTTACGGGCAGGTGTGGCGCGCAGGAGCCAACGAGGCTACTACGGTTACCTTTGATAAGGATGTGATGGTAGAAGGCAAGCCGCTGGCAGCCGGAACCTATAGTTTCTACACCATCCCCGGCGAAGACAAATGGACAGTAATCTTTAACAAAACAGCCAAGCAATGGGGCACACAGTACGACGAAGGGCAGGATGCCCTGCGCATAACGGTAACGCCACGCAAAGCCCCAATCATGAACGAGCGCCTGAAATACGATGTGAACAACACTGGCCTGCTGCTGAGCTGGGAGAACATGGAAGTGCCGGTAAAGATTACAGCATCGAAAAAGTAAAGAACTATAGTTATGCTCTAAAACGGCAGTTGCTACAAAGCGGCTGCCGTTTTTTGTTTTATAAGCCTGTAGCTATAGTTGCTTCTCCATTTTATAGTGCTGGATGCTGCCGAACAGCAGGTGCGTTTTCGCAACTATAGTATAGCCGTTGCGCTCATAAAAACTGACGGCCTTTTCGCGGGCCTGCAAAACTATAGTTTGCGCACCCATCGTTCTGGCTTTGTCTTCCAGGCAGTCCAGCAGCAGTTTGCCTAAGCCTTTGCCCTGGTAGCTTTCGTGGATGCCCATGAACCGCAGTTGTGCTTCGTGGGGTGTTTGCAGGTGCAGGCGACACACACCTACGGCTTCGCCAGCATCGGTTACTAGCATGGCGTGTATGGCTGTAGCATCGTCTTCGGCGCATTCGCTGCCTTCGGGTTGGCCCCAGGGCTGGCGCAGGGTCAGGTAACGCAGGTGGTAATACTTTTCAAATTCTTGGGGAGTAGCTGGCTCTATAAGGTGCATCTGTTAATGGCTGAATTGTTTAATTGTTAAATGGTTGGTGGCTG
>DATBUF010000389.1:0-3184 GCA_036516435.1 Pontibacter sp. | reverse complement strand
TGCCATTGTAGCGTACACCAAGGTTTAAGCTGTTGCCAAGCGCCAGTCCAACACCGGCAGCGTAGCCAAACTCAAATTCCTTCAGGCCTTCTTTGTCTTTATTGTCACGGGTAGATGATTGTAGCTCATCGTTCAGGTACGTTTTAGTTTCATTGTTCACGTTTAGCAGGTAAGATGCCTGCGGTCCACCTTCAAAATACAACGGACCAGCTTTAATTTTGGCAAGTACCGGCAGGTCAAGGTAGTTATAGTTTACTTTACCTGTACGACGGTATTTAAGTCCACCTACCTCAAACTCTGTATCCGCATTCTTAAAGCCTTTCTGAGAATAAAGCAGCTCTGGCTGAATAGAGAAGAAATTATCAACTATAGCAATGTTGTAGGTGATACCCCCGTGAAAGCCCCATTTGTTTTCGAAGTTGTCTTCGTTACGCAGGTCGCCGGAAAGGTTGGACAGGTTTGCACCACCTCTGATACCAATGCCTGATTGAGCTTGTGCTGCAGTAGCTCCTGCCAGCATAATCGAAAATATGAACAGTAGTTTTTTCATGGTTTTAAAGATTTAATTTAATTGTACTCAGCAGCCTATACGGCCTTTTTAGCTTTCTTGTGTTCTTGTTTAAGTTTAAAATTACTTCTAGACTCTAAATGGTTTACAGGCAAACAATGCGCAAGGTTACCCGCTGTCATTTGTACTGATTGCAATCACTAACTGCTATCACAACAACGATGCCAGAATATAGTTTTAGACTATATATACTCGGCTTATATTAGGATTTCCTTCTTAAGTTGTTAAGCTGAAACGAGTTATAGTTTAAACAAAAAGCCCGGCCGGGGCCGGGCTTTCTTCCATAGTTCTAAGTTGTACTAAAGGCAAAGTTATCTGCTTCCGAAAGTATAGCCGAGAGTAAGCATAAATACGTCGTTATAAATTTTGGCATCACCTACATCATATACCTTCGATATGTCACCGTTGTAGCGCACGCCTAAGCTCACACCCATCGGAGTACCAATCCCAAGACCAGCTGCATACCCCAGACCTGCTCTTCTGTACCCATCGTTTGAGCCATCAACATCCACGTTGTCTCCAACATTCACGGATAATTGCGGTCCAAACTCAAAGTAAAGCGGAGCGGCATTGATACGGGCCAGTACCGGAACATCTATGTAGTAGATTCTGAGATCAGTGTTATTGTTCTTGGCGCCCTTCATAGAAAAGAGTAGCGCCGGCTGTATAGCGAAAAAGTTATCTGCTGATATCGGGAAGTTAGCTGTCAGACCTGCATGCGCACCAAAAATTCTTTCCGGATCTCCTGCATCATCTCCCCGAAGCCCGGAGTAGTTTGCACCTACCCGCAGCCCAATGCCAACCTGGGCCTGTGCTGAAAATGTGGCAACTAAAACAAAGGCAAATAAAAAGAGTAATTTTCTCATAGTTGAAATCTGGTTTATTGTATCTCTCATCAGGCACTGCTACCTGATGTAAGCCTATTACGGATGGTTTTAATAAAAGTATAGGATTTGCTGTTTGATTTGAGCCTGCAACAGCACCATATGGGCAGAGGTGCAGCTATAGTTGATAAAGAAAACGGCCTGATTCCAAAGTGAGAGATCAGGCCGGTAATAGGTTGGTATATAGCATTTTGTGTGTGTCTATGTAGCCCAGCCTTCACGGTCCAGGCTGCGGTATTGTATGGCCTCTGCCAAATGTTCAATTTTAATGTCAGGACTGTCAGCCAAATCGGCAATAGTGCGGCTTACTTTCAGGATGCGGTCGTAAGCGCGGGCAGAGAGCCCCAATCGCTCCATGGCAGTTTTAAGCAGCGTTCTGCCAGCCTCATTTATCTGGCAAATGTCCTTCACCATCTGCGAAGGCATCATGGCATTGGAGTGTATCTGCGGAAAATCCTTGAACCGGTCCTGCTGCACCGTGCGTGCTGTTACTACGCGTTCCCGTACGGTGGTACTATCTTCCGATTTGCGTGCGGCAGTCATTTCGTCGAACGTTACAGGGGTAACTTCCACGTGCAGGTCGATGCGGTCCAGGAGCGGGCCGCTCACTTTGTTTAAGTAGCGCTGCACTACGCCGGGGCCACACACGCAGTCTTTCTCAGGATGATTGTAGTAGCCGCACGGGCAGGGATTCATGCTGGCCACCAGCATAAAGTTAGCCGGAAAATCTATCGTTGTCTTTGCTCTGGAGATAGTTACCCGTCGCTCTTCCAGCGGCTGGCGCATTACTTCCAGTACAGTGCGTTTAAATTCTGGCAACTCATCTAAAAACAATACGCCGTTATGCGACAGGGAAATTTCGCCGGGCTGAGGCACGCCGCCACCGCCAACTAAGGCTACATCTGAAATGGTATGGTGTGGTGAGCGGTAAGGGCGCGTTGTTAACAGGGAGGAGGTGCCTCCTAATTTACCTGCTACCGAGTGGATCTTGGTTGTCTCCAGGGCTTCGTGCATGGAGAGGGGCGGCAGTATGGACGGCAGCCTTTTAGCAAGCATGGTTTTACCGGCCCCCGGAGGCCCGATCATGATCAGGTTATGCCCGCCTGCTGCAGCAATCTCCAGCGCGCGTTTTATGTTTTCCTGCCCCTGCACATCGGCAAAATCAGCGGCGTACTGGTCGGCCTGGTTCTGGAAAAGCTCGCGTGTGTTTATTTGTAGTGGCTCAATGTGCAGGCGCCCGTCCAGAAAGTCGATTGCCTCTTTAATGTTGCTTACGCCGATTACATCCAGGTTGTTAACTATAGCTGCCTCGTTCGCATTCTGGGCCGGAAGTATAAAACCCTTAAAGCCTTCTTTCCGGGCTTGTATCGCAATGGGCAGTACTCCTTTTATAGGCCTTAGCGAACCATCCAGCGACAGTTCACCCATAATCATGTACTGCGAAACTTTGTCAGGAGCCACCTGGCCCGATGCGGCAAGTATACCGGTGGCAATGGTCAGGTCGTAGGCGGAGCCCTCCTTACGGATATCGGCGGGAGCCATGTTGATGACGACCTTCTGACGTGGCATTTTATAGTGGTAGTGCTTAAGGGCAGCTTCAATGCGCTGCTCGCCTTCTTTCACGGCGTTGTCTGGGAGGCCTACCAGGAAGTATTTTGTACCGGTGCTTACGCTAACTTCAACGGTAATGGTGTAGGCATTTACACCCTGCACCGCACTTCCAAATGTTTTG
>DATBUF010000388.1:0-9333 GCA_036516435.1 Pontibacter sp. | reverse complement strand
ATACCCTGTAGATTTTAACATACAGGAAGCCAGGTTTACTGACCTGAATTCGGTGGTATTGCGTGGCATTTCACTTGTACCCCATGAGCGCGACACCCTTTTTGTAACTGATAGTGTACATGCCTCAGTCAGCATCCGCTCCATCCTGAAAGGCCGTATTGTTTTCAACAAACTGCAGGTAGCCGACGGGTACCTTACAGCCCGGAAGAACGGCGATGTCAATAATTTCTCTTTCCTGTTTAAGTCTGATGATGCAGCAACGCCAGCCGACACAGCAGCAGGCGGCCGCAACTATGGCGAACTGCTGAACAGGCTCATCGAAACGGCCTTTGATAATGTGCCTGATCAGGTAAACTTCCGAAACCTGAATGTGTCTTATACCTCACCGAACCGCACGATTGATATAAACATGCCTTTCCTGAAAATGGATGACGGCACCATCGAAACACAACTATCGGTGCAGATGGACAGCATGGTGAACAACATGCGGGTGCGCGGCACTATAGACCCCGGCAACTATAACATTGCAGCCAGCATTTTTGCTGCCGATACCAGCGGCATCCGGGTACCTTATGTAGAAGACAAGTTTGGCGGAACTGTTAAATTTGATACCCTGCATCTGAGTCTGAAGGATAAGACATTCCGTCGTGGGCGACTGACAGTGAAGGGAGATGCCAGCATCCAGCACCTGGTTGTCAATCACCCGAAAATAGCGACAGAAGACGTCTTTGTGAATGAGAGCGCAGTTGAGTACGTGGTAACTATAGGCAAAAACTACTATGCTATAGAGAAGCCAACGCAGGTGCGCATTAACAAGGCTGTTGCCAGTATTGAGGCCAGCTACCAGCCCAAGCCATCCAAGATCATCGATCTGAAAGTAAATACTGAAACTATACCTGCCAACAATTTCTTTGAGTCGTTGCCGCCCGGGTTGTTCGAGAACCTGGAGGGTATAAGAGCACAGGGCGAACTTAAATACAGCATGAGCTTCCATGTAAACATGGACCAGCTGGACAGCCTTAAATTTAACTCTGACCTGGATGCTTCCAAAGATTTTAAAATAGTAAAGTGGGGCAAAACCAATATCGAGAAGATAAAAGGGCCTTTTGTACATACAGTGTACGAGTATGGCAAACCGGTACGTACGTTTACAGTAGGTCCGTCTAACCCGTTTTTTGCACCCATAAACCAGATATCCCCGTACCTGCGCAACGCGATACTCACTGCCGAGGATGCAGGCTTTTACTCGCACAACGGGTTCCATGAGGAGGCCTTCCGGCAGGCAATTATCAAGAACCTGAAAGAGGGAGAGTTTGTGCGGGGGGGCAGTACCATTTCGATGCAGCTGGTGAAAAATGTGTTCCTGACGCGCCATAAAACCATTACCCGTAAAGTGGAGGAAGCCATTATCGTCTGGCTGATCGAGAATCTGGACCTGGTATCGAAGAGCCGCATGTTTGAGGTGTACCTGAACATTATTGAGTGGGGACCAAATGTGTACGGAGCGAAAGATGCCTCGCGCTTCTTCTTCGGTAAGCAGCCTAACGAATTGAACCTGGCTGAAGCCATTTTCCTGACCAGCATCATTCCAAGTCCGAAACGTTATCGTTCATCCTTCGACAGTTACGGCAACCTGCGCCCCTGGAAAGGCTATTATTATAGGTTAATCGGCGGTATTATGCGCAGAAGAGGGCTTATTTCGCAGGAAGAATATGAAAACCTGTATCCGAATGTAAGGCTTTACGGCCGTGCACGCGACCTGATTGTAACAGCACAGGACACCACACAGACAGAGGATACCACCGAGTTTGAGTTAGAAACAATAGACCTGCTCGACTTGTAAAGCGCAGGATAAATACCAAATCAGCGGCCCGGCAACACTGTTGCAGGGCCGTTATAGTTTAATTATGAGACAACAGCAACAAACAGACACACCGGAAAGAGGAGTAGGATTTTTACCACGCATAAGCAAGACGGCAGGCCGCATGGGCATCGATTGGTTTTTACTCGGAATGCTGCTGATGATTCTGCTGGCTTACCTCTGGCCGCAACTGGGACTGGAAGATGGGCCGCTGGCCATAGGAACTATAACAGACATAGGTGTATCGGTTATTTTCCTGTTTTATGGCCTGCGATTGAGCCCTGCCAAGCTGAAGGCGGGACTAAGCAACTGGCGACTACACTTACTGGTGCAGCTAAGTACATTTATTTTGTTTCCGGTGCTGGTGCTGGTAACTATGCTTATAGTTGGAGCCGATAGTTCTGATCCGGTATGGCTGGGTACGTTTTACCTGGCTGCATTGCCTTCTACTGTATCCTCGTCTGTGGTGATGGTGTCGGTTGCGGGAGGGAACATTCCGGCGGCAATTTTCAATGCCAGTATCTCAAGCCTGATGGGCGTTTTTATTACACCACTCTGGATGGGGCTGTTCCTGTCCGGTAGTTCTGCAGCCGACCTGGATATGCAGGATGTAATGCTGAAGCTGGTGCTGCAAGTGCTGGCACCTGTTTTAGTAGGTATAGTGCTGCACAGCAGGTTCGGAAATTTTGCAGAGCGCCATAAAACCCGCATCCGCTATTTCGACCAGATTATTATCCTGCTCATTGTGTATGGCTCTTTCTGCGAATCGTATGCCCGTGATTTGTTTGGTGGGTTTAGCATGCTTTATATTATGGAGCTTGGCATAGCCATGGTGGCCTTCTTTTTTGTGGTGTACGGCATTATTACAGGTATAGGGCGCCTGCTGCACCTCAACCGGGAGGATAACATTACGGCTGTTTTCTGTGGTTCTAAAAAGTCATTGGTACATGGTACCGTTATGAGTAAAGTGTTGTTTCCGGATGCCAACATTGTAGGGATTATCCTGCTGCCTATCATGCTGTACCATGCATTGCAACTGATCGTTGCCAGCATTATAGCCCAGGCCTCGGCGCGCAAAGCAATGGCAAAGCAGGAGGTAGAGCGGGTATAGTTCAAACTATAAACAAAAAGCCCCGCAACTTCCGGCGGGGCTTAACTATAGTTGTATTAGCGAGGTTTATGCTACCTGCTTCTCGTGCTTCAGAGCTAGTTTTGCTGCTTCTTCCTGCTTCAGCTTTTTATCCAGGTAAAATGTGCCGAATGGTACCAACGAAAGTATAAAGGCAACTATAGCTTTCAGCACAGACCACTTTTCTGTAAAAAATACCTGTGCCAGCAGGGCTACGTACGCCACAAACAGCACGCCGTGTGCCCAGCCTACATATTTAACCGGTTCAGGTATACCAAACATATATTTCAGTGGCATCGCTATAAACAGCAACACCAGGAACGAAATACCTTCTAGTAAGGCAACTGTGCGGAAGCGTGAAAGCGGAGTACTCATATCTGTCTTCTTGTTTTTGGATGATGTTGCAACTTAACACACAACTTCCATAAAACGTGCATTTTGGCTCATTAATCATACTTCTTCCGTATTTAGGTAAACTATAGTTCTCAGGCCACGGCGCTGGTTTGTTCGCTGTCATCTATAGTATTCTGCTGCCCTTTCAGGGGCTGTAGCAACTCGGCTAACTGCGCCTGCTTTTTATGGAACAGTGTGGCAGCCGGAGCACTCCCTAGGCCAAAGCTGCTCATCTGGCTTGCTACTGTTGTGCGGTGCAGCAAAAGTTCTGTCAGCTGCTGATCCAGTGTCTCCACTTCCTGCCGCAGTGCATCCAGGTGCTCTACCAACTCTGTGGTTTCGTGTAGCTTCACACGGGTTTTCAGCGCGTTTAGTAATACTTCTAATTCCTGTGGCATCAGTTGCTGTTGCTGGCTGCTCAGTGCCTTTGCCGGGTGTATGTGTGCCTCCAGCAATAAGCCATCCACTCCCAGGTCCAGGGCACGTTGGCCAACAGGGTACAGCAGGCTGCGCTTACCGGCAATGTGGCTGGCATCGCAAACTATAGGCAGCTCTGGCAATGCACGGCGCAGTTGCAGCATTACTTCCCACTTTGGTTGGTTGCGGTAGAGCAGCTCTTTGTCCTCACCTGAAAAGCCACGGTGCATAGCTCCTAAATCGCTGAGGCCCGCCTGTGCCAGCCTTTCAAAAGCGCCTATCCAGAGGCCAAGATCCGGGTAAACGGGATTGGTCACCAGCACGGGTGTATTGGTGCCGCGCAGTACATCGGCGATCTCCTGCACAGCATACGGGTTTACGGTTACACGTCCGTTCAGGCATAGTACGTCTATATTATGTTGCAGTGCCTCATCTGCCTGCTGTGCATTCGATACATCCACGGCCAGGCGCATTCCGGTTTGTGCCTTCACTTTTTGCAGCCAGGGCAAACCCGCAGTGCCTACTCCCTCAAAGCTGTTAGGGCGAGTGCGCGATTTCCAGATACCTGCTTTAAAAATTGCCACATGCTGCAGTTTGTGCAGTTGTCTGGCAGTTTCTAAGATCTGGTTTTCGCTCTCGGCGCTGCATGGGCCAGCAATCAGTAGAGGCTTACCGTTGGCACCCCTGAAACTGGACTGCGGCACTGCACTGATGGTGGTTTTACTTGCTCTCATGGCTGTATATTAATTTTTACTTTAAATGTGGCTCTCAGGCCCTTGTTTAACTCTTTTGCTAATGTGTTGAAAACAAAAAAGCCCCGCTGGTTGGCGGGGCTCTTCATGGTCCAAATATGGTATATTATACTATACACAATGGTTTACCACCAGAGCCCCACCGAGGTAGACCTTGGAAATATTGGTAAACATAATTGTGCAGAAAAATGTCATGTGTGGTTTAATTTGATGCAAGTAAAAGTATAAAATCTGTGAAAAGCAATTTTAGCAAGAAAATTATTTTTTGCCAGCGTCAGGTTTGTGATCAAAATTTTGCGGTGTAGGCAGCTCGTTATCCTTCTTCGGGAACAGCAGCGAAGCAATAACTGAAATAGCCAGAATACTACCCACAACGCCCAGCGCAATCCGCATATCGAGGTGGAAAACATCGCTGAGGAGCAGTTTTAAGCCTATAAATACAAGTATAACCGAAAGCCCGTAGTGCAGGTAATGGAACAGTTGCATAATACCAGCCAGTGCAAAGTATAAGGCGCGCAGGCCCAGCAACGCAAACACATTGGAGGTGTACACAATAAACGGATCTTTGGAAATGGCAAGTATAGCTGGTATAGAATCGGCGGCAAAAACAATGTCAGTAGTTTCAACCATGATCAGCACCAGGAACAGGGGCGTGGCAAAAATTTTACCGTCTATTCTGGTAAAGAACTTACCACCTACAGATGTTTTAGTAAAAGGCAGTTTCTGGCTGATCCAGACGATGAAGGGGTTTTGCTCCGGGTGCAGTTCATTATCACTTTTAGTAAAGGCCATCTTTATCCCTGTAAACACCAGGAAGGCACCCAGTATGTAGATGATGAAGTGGAACTTGGCGATGAGTGTAACCCCTACCAGTATGAATAATGCCCTGAAGAATAGTGCCCCGATAATGCCCCAGAACAGGATCTTGTGCTGGAACTGAGCGGGTACTTTAAAGAAGTTGAAGATCAGGATAAATACAAAGAGGTTGTCAACACTCAGAGACTTTTCAATAAGGTACGCAGTCAGAAATTCAAGCGCCGGTCCGGGCCCTTCCAGGTAATAGATCAGCAGGTTGAAACCCATTGACAGTGCAATCCAGAAGGCACTCCATAGTAACGCTTCCTTTATTTTTACTTCATGCTCTTTCCGGTGAAACACGAATAGGTCGAGGCCGAGCAGCAACAGTACGAAAATGTTGAAAAAGATCCAGAAGTAGATATGATCCATAGGAGTAGGTTGTAAAAGCCAAAGCCTTTAGTTACAGGTAGGTTACCAATACTTTAACGGTGTACCCTTTTGGTAAAGTTAATTTATTTGTGGGTAGATTTTTTGCTGCCTGTTACTTAATTATTCCGGTAAGCAGGTGTGGAGCCGGATACAGCTGCAAATATGGCCTGTTAGTAGCGGTCGAAGTGGCGGAAAAAGCTGTTCACTTTCATCTTGAGTACCCCCAGCACTGCCTCCTTAAATATCCCTTTCGACATTTTGGACTGTCCCTTGGTGCGGTCAGTAAAGATAATCGGTACTTCTTTTATCTTAAAGCCATACTTGTAGGTCAGGAATTTCATCTCGATCTGGAAGGCATAGCCTACAAAGCGAATCTTGTTGAGTTGTATGGTTTCCAGCACGCTGCGGCGGTAGCATTTAAAACCGGCTGTAGTATCGGCAATGGGCATGCCGGTAATCAGTTGTACATACAGGCTGGCAAACCACGACATCAGCACACGGCTCATAGGCCAGTTTACGACGTTTACGCCCTGTATGTAGCGGCTGCCAATCGCAAGGTCATAGCCATCCACAGCGCAGGCTTCATAAAGCCGGATAAGGTCGTCGGGGTTGTGAGAGAAGTCGGCATCCATCTCAAAGATATACTTATAACCGTTGCGGAGAGCATACTTAAAGCCATGGATATAAGCTGTGCCGAGTCCTAATTTGCCCTGGCGGGTTTCGAGGTGCAGCCTGTCGGGGTATTCCACCTGCAGGTCGCGTACAATGTTGGCCGTGCCGTCAGGCGAACCGTCATCAATAATCAACAAATGAAAGGGGTGAGCCAGCGACATCACTTTCCGAACTATAGCCTCTATATTCTCCCGCTCGTTATAGGTGGGAACGATCACCAACGATTCTTTCATGGCCCAAATATAGCTATTCGGCTATTGATGGAGCAGGCCTTTTCAAATTAATTTTATGCGCCAGCTCTTTAGCATGGCGGATGCAACTGGCTACCGACAGTCCTGCCTGCCAGTTAGCTGCAATAAATAATCCTTCCTGCTCCAGCTGTGCAGCCATTTGGTGGGTATCCTCTATGTACAGATCATACTGGGGAATGGAGTGCCTCCACAGATGAGCATGCTGAAAAACGGGTTTGTCTGCAGCTATACCATAAGTGCCGGCTAATTCATCGTGCACACACTTCATTAACTTTTCTTCGTCTGCAAGAACATTTTCTTCGAACTGTGCGCCGCCAACAAAACTGGTAAAGAGCACTTCGTGCGGCCGGCAACGTCCATCAAACAAAGAGCTTGACCAAACGGAACCTACCGTAAACGGACATTCGGCCCTTGGGTGCAGTGCTCCGAAGCCATCCAGGGCATGGCTGACATCGTTGCGGTTGTATACAGTGTGTATGACAGCCATTGGCGGGTAATGGATGTTTTGTAGCGCAGCTGCCATGCCGGGAAATGTAAAATGTAGTAGTTCGGCTGCCTGCAGTGCCGGAAGTGCCAGTACCAACATGCTGTATTCTTCTGTGTCGTAGTCTCCGGTGGTAGGGCAGCTCAGGATATAGCGTCCCTCGTGTCGGGTAATCATCTCAACGGGGTGGCTGGTGTGCAACGAGATCAGTTTCTGGGCAATGGCATCCGGCAGGGTTTGCATGCCATTCACGAACGAGACCTGGTTACTTGTAAGATGCTCCATTTTATGATGCATGAGCCCCTTCAGTACCGAGCCGTATCGTTTCTCTAACTGCTTCAGCATCGGGAATGCCTTGTGCACCAGCAGTTTCTCAGGATCACCTCCGAACATCCCGCTTACAAAGGGGTGCACAGCATATTCCAGCACACCGGGGCCAAACCGCCTCTCAAAAAACTGTGTAATAGTTTCATAGCCTATGTCGGCAGGCGGTACATCCTTCTCCTTTAAGATCCGGAGCTTGGTTTTCCAGGAAAAGAACGTGTTAGATAGCAGGGAGAAAGGTGTAACAGGCAGCTTTTCGTAGGTTCCGTCGCGTAGCACGTAGCGCTGGTCAGCGGGTTGTGCGGCTGGTATTACTTGCTGCGCTAACTTCAGTTCGCGGGTTAGTGTCTGTAGTTCGGGTGTGTTTTGCAGGGCATTAGGGCCGAGTTCCAGTAAGTAGCCGCCTTTCTGTATTGTCCGGATATTGCCGCCTACCTGTTCACTTGCCTCAAACAGATCATAAGGGATACCCATTTTCTGAAGATAATACGCCAGTGCCAGCCCGGAAATTCCTGCCCCAATTATCGCCACTCTCATACCTTTCCTTCTAAATTAAATTTACTGTAATTGCACCGGATATTTAACACTACTGGCGTGGCTCCTATAGTTGTATTTACGGTAGCAAGCCACGAATTGTACTTATCTCCAACGCTTTATTTTCTATTTTAGCATTTTTAACCCTCATACTTTATGCCAGAGCAGCAGAAATGTGTTTTCCTGGACCGGGATGGTGTGCTGAACCGTGAGCGCGGCGACTATACCTACCTGTTGGATGATTTTGAAGTGGTGCCGCGTGTGCCCGAGGCATTAGCACTGCTGAAGCAGCGCGGCTTTTTGCTTATAGTTGTGACCAACCAGGGCGGCATTGCCAAAGGGCTGTATACGAGAAAAGAAGTATTTGCCTGTCACCAGAAACTACAGGAAAGTTGCGGTAACTTGTTAGATGCTATTTACTACGCACCCTCACACCCAAACTATAGCGAGTCCCTATCGCGCAAACCCGATAGCCTGATGCTGGAACGTGCTATAGCAAAGTATAACATTGATGCTGCACAAAGCTGGATGGTAGGTGACTCTCTGCGCGATTTAGAAGCTGCTGAAAAAACAGGTGTGCAGGCGATACTTGTTGGGGATAAGTACAGCCCAGGCACTTACCCGTTGCAGGTGTACGATTTATGGGAGGCAGCGCAGGTTATAGTGGGCGGGAGAGTATAGCCGTAAGGCTTGCTGGATCTTTTCTAAGTGTGATGGATTGAAGATGAGTATGGTTTCCTCTTATGGCAGAGGAATAGCTTATTACTTAAGCCGACTAATGTATAGCCATTTAAAACCTTTATCAGGTATCTCCGATAATCAAATAAAAGCTTAACTTGAAGTATGAACCTGATAGAGCAAAATACAGTGGCTATTTCTAAGCTTTGTGCAGCGCATAAAGTGGAACGCCTGTTCGTGTTTGGCTCCGTATTAACAGATAAGTTTCATGAGAAGAGTGACGTAGACTTTGTAGTGAAATTTGGAGAAGTTGATCCCTATGTATACTTCGATAACTATATGGAGCTGAAAGAAGGTTTAGAGAATTTGCTGCACCGGCAAGTTGATCTGCTTGAAGAACAAACCATCAAGAATCCTGTACTGAAAAGAGCCATAGACCGGACTAAGAAACTAATTTATGGACGAGCGGATAGAAAAGTGGCTGCTTGATATTAGAATAGCCATCAACGAGATAGAGCACTTCTTTGAGGGGCAACCTGAAACCTTTCAGGCATTTAAATCAAATCTTTTACTCCGGCGGGCAGTAGAGCGGAACCTGGAGATCATTGGGG
>DATBUF010000387.1:0-2677 GCA_036516435.1 Pontibacter sp. | reverse complement strand
ACAGGCTGCTGCACGTACGGTTTATACATGTCGGCCAGTTCTTCCTGCTTATCCGCAACAGGCATTGGCGTAGCAAAAGCAGTCTGCAGACCAGCCTCAATCTCTGCTTTCAGTTCTTCGCGTATACTCTCAACCGCTTTAGGGGTAAGCACCACTTCATCCAACAGGTAGCGTTCATAGTTCTCTACCGGGTCCTTTTTCGCCCACTTCTCGAACAGCTCCTGCGGCACGTATTTGGTACCGCTCGCTTCTTCGTGGCCACGCATCCTGAACGTCATGGCCTCGATCAGCACCGGGCGCGGATTCTTGCGCATGCTGGCTGCTGTCTGGCGTACGGTATCATAAACTTCCAGCAGGTTGTTACCATCTATCTGCAGGGCATCCATACCATAAGCCGGGCCCTTATCTATAAACTGGCTGAACTTAAACTGCTCGTTGCTTGGCGTAGACAGCCCGTAACCGTTGTTCTCGATCATGAAAATAACCGGCAGGCCCCACACTGCCGCTACGTTCAGCGCCTCATGAAAGTCGCCTTCCGAGGCACCGCCGTCGCCGCTGTACACCAGCGTCACTTTTTCTCTCTTGTCCAGCAGGTCGGCCAGCGCTATACCATCTGCTACTGCCAGTTGTGGGCCCAGATGCGAGATCATACCTACAATGTGGTGCTCGTTAGAACCGAAATGGAACGAGCGGTCGCGGCCTTTGGTAAAGCCGGTTTTCTTGCCCTGGAACTGCGCAAACAACCTATCCAGCGGCACATGGCGACTCGTAAACACACCCAGGTTGCGGTGCAGTGGCAGAATGTATTCGTCCTGCTCCAGCGCCATCGCCGATCCTACCGAGATCGCCTCCTGGCCAATGCCGGAAAACCATTTGCTCACTTTGCCCTGGCGCAGCAGCACCAGCATGCGTTCCTCGATCAAACGCGGCTTCAGGATGGCTTTGTAAAGCGAGATCAGTTCGTCGTCAGAATATTCTTTGCGGTTATAGTTCATCTTAAAAAGGAAAACCTTGTTACAGACAGGCAAGTTAGTATATTAGAAGAAGCAACAAAATATAGTACCTAATTTATACTTTTGTTTCTGATGATGGCTAAATGGCTGCATTGTTAAATGGTTGAAAAGATTGAGCCGGAACTAACAATTTAACCATCAAGCAATTTAACAACCGAGAAATGATACACTTTAAAGAATTTACCTTAGATAACGGCCTGCGCGTGATCGTGCACGAAGACCATACCTCGCCGATGGCAGTACTGAATGTGTTGTATGATGTGGGCTCGCGCGATGAAGTAGAAGAACACACGGGCTTTGCACACTTGTTTGAGCACCTGATGTTCAGCGGATCAGTGAACATACCGGTGTACGACGAGCCACTGCAGCGCGTAGGCGGCGAAAACAATGCCTTCACCAGCCCGGATATCACAAACTATTACCTGACTGTACCGGCACAGAACATCGAAACCGGTTTCTGGCTGGAGTCGGACCGCATGCTGGACCTGGCATTTAGTGAAAACGGCCTGGAAGTGCAGCGCAAAGTGGTGGTAGAAGAGTTTAAGCAAAACTACCTGAACCAACCGTACGGCGACGTGTGGCTGAAACTGCGCCCGCTGGCTTATAAAAACCACCCGTACAAATGGGCAACTATAGGCAAAGAGATTGCGCACATCGAAGATGCCACGATGGATATTGTGAAGGCTTTCCACAGAAAGCACTACTCGCCAAGCAATGCGATATTGGTAGTAGCTGGCAATATTACCTTTGAGCGCGCCAAAGAACTCACCGAAAAATGGTTCGGCCCTATACCTGCCGGCGAAAAGTACACACGCCACATTCCAAACGAGCCACCACAAACCGAGCCACGTGTACTGGAAACTTCAGCTGACGTGCCGCTGAGCGCCATTTACAAAGCTTACCACATGCCGCACCGCACCCACGAAGATTATTATGCCATTGATCTGATCAGCGATATTCTGGGGCGTGGCAAGTCGAGCAGGTTGTATGAGCAGCTGGTAAAAGAGCAGAAGCTTTTCAACTCTATTTCGGCATCTGTTACCGGAAGCATAGAACCAGGGCTGCTGATTATCCAGGGCAAACTAAATGAAGGCGTAGACCTGCAGGAAGCCAATGCCGCTATCGAGAAAATAAACCAGGAACTGATGGACTCTCTAGTGGATGAAGAAGAACTGAACAAAGTGAAGAATCAAGCCGAAACCAGCCTGGTCTTCTCCGAAATAGAACTGCTGAACCGCGCCATGAACCTGGCTTATGGTAAACTGCTGGGTGATGCTAACTTCGTGAACACCGAAGGCGAGAAGATACAGGCTGTAACGCCGCAGGACATTCAGCGTTGCGCCAGGCAGGTATTGAACCCGAGTAACTGCTCCACGCTGCTCTATAAAGCTGAGAAGCAAGAGCAGCCTGCAGAGGCTTAACTATAGTTGGTATAAAATAGAAGTAGCCTGTAGCTCCTGAGCTGCAGGCTATTTTTATTTAAGGGGTTGTAGTTGATGTTGCTTGCTGTTTAGCTATAGTTCTATAGTTGGCTATAGTTGCTGCTCTGAACCAAGCCTGTTGTTTCATAGCGATCTGTATTTCTGGGAGCTTTACTTACCCTTTGTTTTATAGTTGGCTTGGCTCCCTCCTGGGCCGGGAGGCCCCGTCTTCGGGCATCGCGC
>DATBUF010000386.1:0-5129 GCA_036516435.1 Pontibacter sp. | reverse complement strand
CTGCCCTACCACGCTATCGAACGTGCTCGGGCGGTATTTACGTGCTGATACTACAAAATTTTCCATTACTACAAAGATAATCAATCTGACGCTCAGATGGGAGTGCTTTTTATCCAACAGTTTTCCATAGAGTTATCCACTAAACAGATGGTATAACAAGGTATGTACGTGTGGTATGAACTGGGATAGGAACTATAGCTTTATTGCACCCTCTGCAGAGAATATCAGATCGGTTCAGGACTGCCGGAACTATAGCATGGAGAAAGTAAAGTTTACGCTGAGGGTGTCATGGCAGTTTAAGAGGGTGCCTGATAGCAATTCATAAGTATAGTAACTGGAGCTCTGCATCCAACTATACCATAGTTATGGAATTGGGTGGACGCTGCAGGTATAAAACGGGGCAACAGGAGGTCCAAAAGCAAAGGCAGCCGCGTTAAGCAGCTGCCTTTCTATAGTTCACAAGTTAAGCTCGTGCTTCCTGGTTATGCATTAAGTACCTAGTAAGGCCGGGCAGAGTGAGAGTTGTCCTGTGCCTGCTGCACCCCCTCCTGGCCGGTTACATTGCCCAGGGGGCCGTCCGTGCCTTGTGGCTGCTGGTGCTTCATCATCTCCGATACTTCTGCGATTTTATCCCGCACGCGACGGCCATACTCTTCATCCGCCTGGGTAAAGTAGCTCAGCATTTTTTCCTGTATGCGCGGGTCGCACTTGGCCAGGTCGTTGCCCAGGTTATTGATCAGTTCATCACGTTCCCAGTCTTCGAAGTTGCGGTAGGTTTCGCCGGCCTGCCCGAAGTGGTTGGTGCGGTCGATGTGCTGGCGTACCAGGTTGGCGTCGTAGCGGGGCGTATACTCTTTGCCTGTTTTTGGAGCTTCCTGTAAACCGCCTAAAATAGATGGCTCATAGTTTACATGGATATTCTGGCCTTCGGCAAAATCAGTGTCATACGCCATCTGGCCGCCGCGCTGGTTTGTAGCCACATGAGTTTTAGCCGCATTTATAGGCAGTTGCAGATAATTGGCTCCTACACGGTAACGCTGCGTGTCAGAATAAGAGAACGTACGGCCCTGCAGCATTTTATCATCCGAGAAGTCCAGTCCGTCCACTAAAACACCGGTACCAAAAGCCGACAATTCAACTTCATTAAAGTAATCAACCGGGTTGCGGTTCAGGGTCATTTTGCCCACAGGGTACCACGGAAACTGTTCTTTCGGCCATAGTTTGGTATCATCCAGCGGGTCAAAGTCCAGTTCCGGATGCTCATCGTCGCTCATGATCTGCACGTTCAGTTCCCACTCCGGAAAATCGCCGCGCTCTATGGCTTCGTACAAATCCTGGGTAGCGTGGTTAAAGTTTTTGCCCTGTATCTCCTGCGCTTCTTTCTGGGTCAGGTTCCTGATGCCCTGCTTTACCGGCTCCCAATGATATTTCACCAGTACAGCTTCGCCATCAGCATTCACCCATTTATACGTATTTACACCTGACCCTTGCATTTGCCTGTAGTTGGCTGGAATACCCCAAGGCGAGTATAGGAAAGTAACCATGTGGGTAGCTTCCGGGGTGCCTGAGAAAAAGTCGAAGATACGTTCGGCGCTTTGAATGTTGGTTACCGGGTCAGGTTTCTGAGAATGGATCAGGTCCGGAAATTTCATAGCATCGCGGATAAAGAATATCTTCAGGTTATTACCTACCAAATCCCAGTTGCCATCTTCGGTATAAAATTTAACCGCAAAGCCACGTGGGTCGCGCAAAGTTTCCGGTGAGTGTGTGCCGTGGCCAACGGTAGAGAAGCGCACAAACGTTGGAGTTTCCTTGCCTTTCTGAAATACTTTGGCACGCGTAAATTTTTCAACTGAGTCGTTGCCAACTGTGCCATAGGCTTTAAACACGCCATGCGCTCCGGCACCACGCGCATGCACCACACGTTCCGGTACACGCTCACGGTCAAAGTGAGAGATCTTCTCGATGAAGTGGTAATTCTCCATGGTAGCAGGACCACGGTTACCAACTGTTCTGATGTTCTGGTTGTCGGTTACGGGATGGCCCTGGCGGGTGGTGAGCTGGCGGTCTTTGTTTTCTTTACCTTTTTTGCCGTTGCTTAAGCTGGCAGTGCGGTACTTTTTGTTTTCATTCATAGCGCGATACCGGTTGATGATTAATGAGTTAACTAACCCGGTATACTCTATCTTAATAAGTTATGTTCATAGATTTTATCTATATATAACTTCGAATAATCTATAGTCAGATAATTTAAGTGAAATGAATAAAGTCAGATTCTTATAGCTTTTGTAGTAGTTGATTTAAGAGATGCAGTGTTGCTCAAGCTTTAAAAGATGAGCTTAAAAGTACTGCCAACTCCTTCTTCACTCTCGACCTGTATAGTGCCTTTGTGCAGGTGCATGATGTGTTTTGATAAGCTTAGCCCGATGCCGGAACCGTCTTTGTGCGAGGTAAAGAAAGGGATAAAAATGCTTTCGAGTATCTCTTCCGGAATGCCAGTGCCATTGTCGCTTACTTCTATAGTTGCTTTACCATCCTGCTGCCAGCCTACAAGTATGATTTCCGGCGATGGTCTGCCTTCAACAGCCCTTTGCGCATTCGTGACCAGGTTAATAAGCACCTGTTCCAACAAGTTCACATCGCCAACTATGGTTAGGTCGGTTGGTGATACGGTGCAACTATAGTTTATTCCTTCTTCTTCCAGGCGCGGGCGCATCAGAGCATCAATGCTTTTGAAAAGCTCCTGCACGTAAATGGTAGTAAGGTTCAGGTGCTGCTGCTTGTTGAGGTTGCGGTAAAACTGCGTGAACCGCAGAAGGCCTTCGCTGCGCTTTTTAATAATGCCGATGCCTTCTTCGGTGTCTTCCAGCAACTCTACATCTACCGTGGCTTCCGGTTCTGAACTATAGCGTTCGCGTTCCAGGTGCAGGTGTTTGCCCAAGGTATCAGCCAGCGAGGCAATAGGCGCTACCGAGTTCATAATCTCGTGCGTCATCACGCGAAGCAGTTTCTGCCAGGCTTCGGTTTCGGTAGCATCTACAGTGGCGCTCACATTCTTTAAAACTATAAGCAGCAGGTTGCGGTGCTGCATGGTAAAAGCCGTAGCCGACACCAGTAACTGCGCCTGCCCGGCAGGTAATTTGAGCTTTACCTGTGTTGTTTCCCCGGATTCTATAGTTTGCAACGACTCGTACAGGGCAGGGTAGCGGTTCTCCAGGCTGTTTACACTTTTCAGATAGGGCACGCCCAGCATCTTTTTAAACGCATCGTTCACCCATTCCACTTCGCCGGTTTCTGCATCTACGGCTATAATGCCGGTATCCACTAACTGCAGTATAGTTTGCATGTACTGGAACTGGGCCTCGCGCTCAATGTGCAGCTGCTTAAAGGTATTGTTGATCAGGTTAAAAGCTTTGTGCAGTTGTTGCAAAGAGGAATTGGTATTCTCATTAAATCGTTGCGAAAAATCGCGCTGCTTTACTGCCTCCAGGAATCTGGCCAGCTCGTTGTTGCTGCGGGTTACGTAACGGGCCATTTCCCATAGCTGCGCCAGCATAATCAGTATACCCGATGTTACCTGCAGCCAGGTATAGTTGGTCAGGTATTGTACGGTCAGGTACATCATGCCCAGCAAAAGCATGAACCGGACAAACAGCCCGAGCTCCAGTCGCTTAGATATCATATTTGTTCAGGCGGCGGTAAAGAGCGGTGCGGGTAAGGCCAAGTTCTTTGGCAGCTTTCGAGATGTTGCCCTTGTTCTTTTCGATCACGCGGCGTATGGTTTCGCGTTCTATCTCGCTTAGCGGCATGTTGGTTTCTACAGCAAACGAAGCTATAGTTTGCGAAGCAGGGGCAAGCTCCATCGCCGAAAAAGTAAAGTCCTGTGGCTGCAGCACGTTGTTTTCGGCCAGAATGATGGCTCGCTCTACGGCATGCTGCAGTTCGCGCACGTTGCCCGGCCAGCTATGCTGATTTAGCTTTTGCAGGGTGGCAGGCGCAAACTCGGGTATTGGTTTATGGTTTTTCAGGGCATAGATTTCCGCAAAATGCCGGGCCAGCAACTCCACATCGCCGTGGCGCTGACGCAGTGGGGGCAAGGTTATCTCTATGGTATTAATGCGGTAGATCAGGTCTTTGCGGAAAAGGTTTTTGGCGGCCAGTTCGTAAATGGGCTCATTGGTTGCCGATATCAACCGGATATCAACCGGCACGGGCGTGTTGGAGCCGAGCGGTGTTACTTGCCGGTTTTGCAGCACCGTTAAAAGTTTGGCCTGCATGGCAGGCGAAATATTCCCGATCTCATCTAAGAACAAGGTGCCACCATTTGCCGCTTCGAACCGGCCTTTTCTGTCTTCTTTCGCATCGGTAAAAGCACCTTTCTTAAAACCGAACAGCTCACTTTCAAAAAGTGTATCGGTTAAAGCAGCAACATCCACACTTACAAAAGGCTTGTTTGCCCGGAAAGATTTCTCGTGAAGCGCGCGCGCCACCAGTTCCTTTCCGGTTCCGTTCTCGCCTAAAATAAGGACATTGGCTTCAGTAGGAGCGATTTTCTCAATTTTGTAAAGGATATCCTGCAGGGCATCGGACTGGCCGAGTATAGTTGTCTGCTGTGTGGCTATAGTTGGCTTACCTGTTTTTTTGCCGCCTTTGGCATTCAGGGCGTTGTGCAGGGTTTCCAACAGTTTGTCGTTGTGCCACGGCTTTACGATGAAGTCGTGCGCGCCTTGTTTCAAGGATCTTACGGCCAGTTCCACATCGCCGTACGCTGTGATCAGGATAACCGTAGCCTCTTTATCTTTGTCCAGAATCTGGCGCAGCCAGTAAAGACCCTCGTTGCCAGTGTTCAGGGCGCTTTTAAAGTTCATGTCCAGGAAAATGACATCAAACTTCTCTTTGGAAAGCAGGCTGATAAGGTTGTCCGGATTTTTCTCAGTTACTACTTCTTTCACCTCGGTTTTCAGCAGCATTTTCAGCGCAAAAAGCACGTCGGTTTCATCGTCAACAACTAACACTCTGCTTGTTTTTCCGGTTGCCATAGGGGGATGATGCTGGTTAAAGAACCGAAGATACCTAATCTTTACAAATAATAATAAAAATGGCAGAGATGGCATTATTCGGGTATGTTC
>DATBUF010000385.1:0-3202 GCA_036516435.1 Pontibacter sp. | reverse complement strand
TGCCTTAAAATATCCGATGAATGCTATACCTTTGCGGCCTGAAACAGAAGTGCTTTATGAGTAAAAAGCGTGCCGGCCTCCGCCAGGTGAAGATTGTGTTTGTGAAGCTGCTGCTGAGCCTTTTTCTGCTGAGCGTAGCCTGGGTATTGCTGTACAAGTGGGTGGACCCTCCGGCAACGCTGCACATGGTAAAGCGCCGCGCCGAGGCCGGGCAAGCAGGCAAAAACGACCCGGCTATCAGGTACACTTTTGTAGACCTGGAGGGGATGTCGGAGCAGTTGCCGCTGGCTGTAGTAGCCTCAGAGGACCAGCTGTTTCTGGAGCACCATGGGTTTGATATGGAAGCCATACTGGATGCTTTTAAACGAAACCGCAAAGGTGGTACGATACGCGGCGGCAGCACTATTAGCCAGCAGGTCGCTAAAAATGTGTTTTTGTGGCACGGGCGCAGCTACCTGCGCAAAGCAGTAGAAGTCTACTTTACTGTTCTGATTGAGCTGATCTGGGGCAAGCAGCGCATTTTAGAAGTATACCTGAACATTGCAGAGATGGGAGATGGAGTTTTTGGTGTGGAGGCGGCCAGCCAACTATATTTTAAGAAACCGGCGAGTGGGGTAGGGCGGCAGCAGGCCGCATTACTGGCAGCTGTATTGCCTAACCCGATCAGGTACAGTGCTAAAAACCCGAGCGGGTATGTGCTGCGTAAGCGTTCGCGTATTGCCCGCGCTATGGGGCGCTTGGGTGGTGTAAACTACATTAAACCAATACTTCCGGCATATGAAGAACAGAAATAAGCTGCTGGTGCTTGCTAGCGGGCTCTTACTGGTAATTGGCGGCAATGCCTGCCAAACTGAAAAAGCTGCAACAACCATGCGGCAAGAGCAAACTATAGATCAGCCTGCTGCAACCGAACAGGTAACACGTGTGCTGCAGGAGCAGGCCAAAAGCTGGAGCGCCGGCGACCTGGAAGGGTACATGCAAGGTTACTGGAAATCGGACTCTCTGCTGTTTGTAGGCAAGAGCGGGCTCACGTATGGCTGGCAGCAAACCCTGGACAACTATAAGCGCAACTACCCCGATGTTGCTGCTATGGGTAAACTGACCTTCGACATTAAGGAAGTACGTGCCCTCTCACCGGAAAATATGCTGGTAGTAGGCAAGTGGCACCTGCAGCGCGAGGCAGCCAAAGGCAATTTAGAGGGGCATTTTTCCGTTATTTTCCGGCGCTTTGCCGATGGCTGGAAGATAGTGGCTGACCATTCGAGTTAGGTGCTTGCCTATAGTTGGTTGTTAGGCTGTGCAGCACTTTTGCCTGAAGCCGGTGTGCTGCCCGTTCCATTTTTATCCGGCACGGAACAGCTATAGTTGCCAGTAGTAGGAGGGTGGTTTCTATAGTTTAACCTGTGCCTTTATTGATGCTATAGTTTGCTGCTGGCGGAGTTTCAAGGTTAAGCCTGAAAGTTATGCGGGTTCGGCAAGCTATTGTTTTATAATCTCGATTGCGCGGGGAGAACTTTGGTCAATATTCCAGACGGACTTACCGTTGTACCACACTTCTTTGCCGATTATGCTGCTGTTGCTGGTATTAAACAGGCAGACCACTGTATCTACATCTGTGGCGGAAAACTCGATCAGGGTGTAAGATTTGCCGTTCTCGATGTAGTCGCTGGGGAAGAGCCGAAGAATTTCCTGGTCCGAAGCATTCCGGTAAATTGAAAACATCTTCGGTGTATCCAGATGGCCTCTATGAACTTTCTCCTTTCTTCCCTCTTTCATGAAATACACCGTAATGTTGCCTTCATGCAGCCCCTGTTGGTTAAGCCAGTTACCTCCGTTCACATCGCTGTACTTAATATCCAGGCTTGTGTCCACAACGTTGCAGCAATCCGAAGCCTCCTCGCATGCGGTAAACAACAGCAGTAAGGGTAAGAAATAAAGCTTTCTCATATTTTTATTTCTGGTTTAACTATCATTTATGTGAGCAGCAGCCCTGCCGTTGATCCAGTACCTTATACGCGGGCATTAACCTTGGTTACTTCTGTTATCGGACTAATAAAATTTTGGTGTCTGCCTATAGTTCATTTTATTCGCTTAAGGCTTTTTACTAAATTGTATGAAAGCATTCGAGACCGCCTGGTGCATTATTGTAGCGTGGTCCTCCTGGGGCAAATAGTCAAATATGACATGTACAGTTTTACTTTTTGTCTCTTTGATTTTGTCTGCCAATAAGTTTGCATCTACTTCCATAACTCTTGGGATAGCAGTAGGTGTAAGTCCTTCCTTGCCAACACCTATATAAATAGCTGTCTGTTGTTTAAAAGCAGCACTCAATATCTCTGAGTCCTTATTTAGTAAGGAGCCATTGTCCCACCACAGACTTGGGCTGACTATAATGTACTTATTGAAAAGAGCTGGTTTTTTTAATAAAATTTCGGCTGCCAAAAGTCCGCCCAAAGACTGTCCTATAATAGTTTTTGAGGGTGTTGTTTTAAAATTTTTGTCTATGTAAGGTTGTAGTTCTGTTGCTAGAAAGGTGATAAATGCATCTGAATGTCCTGTTGTAGGATACTGTTTCTGGTCTGCTGCTATAGTTGTCGGGAAAGTGAAGTCTCTTCTTCTGTCTACAGTAGCAATCCCGACTACAATGGATTTGGGTACCCGGTTAATCCATTCAAAACTGTTGTATTGCACAAGGCCAACGATGTGAATGAAATCTTCGTCTGCCGACCCATCAAGCAAATATATGACGGGGTAGCTTATACTATCCTTTGGGTTATAACCTTCCGGAAGGTAGATGTTTAAAATCCTTTTTTCGCCCAGTGCTTTTGAATGCAGCTCGTGAATTTCTCCAAGTACAAAGGGTTTGCTGCTTCCCTGGGATTTAGCTTTCTGGCCGTAACTTGATAGGGCGTAAAAAGTGAAAACCAGTATTGCCAGTAGCTTTTTCATTTTATCTGTCTGTGTGGTGTCGTTTTTATTTTGACAGTAATGTATCGCTGGTCGTTTAAATACCATTTATAAATTGTTGCCTGCCTATGACCTGTTATTTTTAATAATTGCTCTAACGGATTTGTGCAGAAGGCGGACGAGGCAGAGCAAGGGTTAAGGCTGAACTGTGTTGGGTAACGACATTTTAGTTTAACTCTTTGGCCCAGGCTAAAATACTAGGGTATAAATCCATTACCTTTTGATCCTTGTTCCT
>DATBUF010000384.1:0-7411 GCA_036516435.1 Pontibacter sp. | reverse complement strand
CACTTCTAAGTTATAGTTTAATGCCGTGGTTGCGTGATAATTGTATTATGTCAATAAGTTGTTATTGTTATAAATTTAACTTAGAAAAGCTTATAAAATTCTTTTTTAATTTGACTTACTATTTATACTATTGCAGAGGCTTGTTAATCTGGTTTGTGAAGTTCTTTAGGTTGCTGCCTAAATCAGATGTAATATAATTATTCATACAATTTTTTATTGCTATACTTTTAATAAATCAAGATGGAGCCTTTTGGGAGCCTTGGTGTTTTTAAGAAGATGATAAACACCTCCCTTGATGTTTTTGGAATTGCGGACGGGAATGGCTACATCCAATACATAAGCAATGCCTGTAAACTAATTTTGGGGTTTGAAGAGAAAGAGTTGCTGGGCAGGCAGCTCTATGACATAGTACACCCTGAGGATAAAGCTTATGCAAGACAAGTACTTGGGGAAGTATTTGAAACCAAACACGAGCGCACCTACTACAGCAGATGCCTGCACAAGAACGGGAGTATAGTGTACGTGCACTGGTCAGGCACATGGCTGGACGAGGAGGAAGCACTTTGCCTGGTAGGCCGCGATGTAACTGAGCTGAAACAGCTACAGGAGAAAGAGGAACTACACAGGGTTCTGACAGAGCACGGCCACGACATGCTGGCGCACTTTGATGAGGAGCTGAGGTTTACGTACAGTGCCGGCTCCACGCACCGCATCATAGGCTACGAACAGGAGCAGCTGATCGGGGTGAATGTCTTTTCGCTCATACACCCGGACGATTTGCCCGAAGTTCAGGAGAAGCTGGCCCGGGTACTTACTTCCGAAAGCCACCTTGTTATTTCAGGGTTCAGGTTCCGGCATGCAAATGGGGAATGGCGGTGGCTCGAAACCAGCCTGAGTAACCAGTTGCATAATCCGGCAGTACGGGCGCTTGTAACCAGCTCACGCGATATAACTGCCCAATACCGGGACAGGCAGCAACTACTGATAAGCCAGCAGCAGTTCCGGTCTATGTTCGAGGAGAATCCTGATTCAGTGCTGATTGAGAGCCGGGAAGGATATATTCTGGATGCGAACCGTACAGCTGAACAGCGGATGGGCATAGCCCGGGAGAAGCTCATCAGCAGGCATATCTCCGATTTCCTGCCACCGGATGCTATAGAACTTTGTTTGAGGCACCTGGAGATTGCGTTTGAAGGACATACAACTAAATACCGCATCCAGGGCCATTTCATAGGGTTTGGAGAGATGGTGCTGGAGGTTACCAAGATACCGGTTAACATTAACGGGGAGGTGACAGCAGTTTACTCTGTTATGAAAAACATAACGGCAGAGGCAAACTACCAGAAAACAGTAGAAAATCATGCCCGAAAGCTTACTGCAATTTTTGAGAGCATAACCGATGCCTTTTGTACTATTGGGAAGGACTGGACTTATACCTACGTTAATTCAGAATTCACACGCCTGACCGGCCGCCGGAGAGAAGCCTTTGTCGGTAAAAACTTTTTAGAAGTGTATCCGGCACTTGAAGGAAGCATTTTCTACAGAAATTTGCGGAAAGCAATGGATACAGGCACAAGCGTACATTTTGATGCCTACACACCTGAGCTGGACCTGTGGTTGAGCATAAGGGCTTTCCCATCGGAAGAAGGGCTGTCTGTCTACTATCATGATATTACCGAGCGGGTACAGGCACAGCAGCAACTGCAAAAGTTGTCTTTAGTAGCACGGCATACCACGAATGGGGTCATCATTACAGATGCTGAACGAAAGATTGAATGGGTGAACGAAAGTTTTACTAAGCTTACAGGGTATAGTTTAGAAGAGGCGTATGGAAGCAATCCTTCCCAGATTTTAAGCTCCGGCAGGTTAGAGTCAGAAATACTGGAGGTAGAAGAGAGTTTACTTCAGGGCAAACCCGTTGCATTTGAAGTGGAGAACTACCATAAGGATGGGGAAGCACTGTGGCTGATGGTGCAGGTAAATCCCGTGTTTGATGAGCATAACAACCTGATCCGCTTTGTTACCATACAAACGGATATAACAGAACGGAAGAAGGCGCAGCTGGAGCTGGAAAAACTATCGCTGGTAGCTAGTAAGGCTAAGAACAGTGTACTTATTGCAGATAAAAACTGGCAGATCGAGTGGGTGAATGATGGGTTTACCAGAGCTACAGGCTACACCCTGGACGAGGCGATGGGAAGAAAGCCTTCTGAGCTATTCTATAGTTCGAGCAAGGACAAGCAGGCATATACTGCCCTGGAAAGCAAGTTATTTAGTGGGGAGCAGATATCCTTTGAGGCGCTGAACAGGAAGAAGAACGGCGAAGAAATATGGATGACGGTGGAAATCAGCCCCATCTTCGACAAAACGGGTGCCCTTGTACGCTTCATTGAGGTGCAGACGGATATTACTGCCCTGAAGAACTCAGAGCTGGAGCTTTCTAAATTGGCCAAAGACCTTTACAGGCAGAACTCCGATCTGCAGCAGTTCACTTACATTGTATCGCATAACCTGCGGGCGCCAGTTGCAAATGCCCTCGGAATTGCAAACCTCCTGACACGCGTTAACAAGGATACTGAACTATATCATACTTCTTTAGCTGGACTGAAACAATGTGTAGAGCAGCTGGATAACGTGCTCAAGGACATGAATACTATCCTGAGTATCCGCGACAACAAGGGCAACATAGAAAAAGAAGAGATAAACGTGAAGCTGGTAGTGCAGCAGGCGTTGCTCTCTTTAGAAGAAGCGCTGCAGAGCGCAGGCGGAGAAATTATATACGACGTTCCGGAAGAGCTTTACGTCAGAGCAAATAAGGCTTACCTGTATAGTATTTTCTATAATTTACTCTCTAATGCTATAAAATACAGGTCACCTGAACGCCCCCTCCAGATACGGATAGCCAACCTGAACACTTCGCATAAGGGCACGCTGCTCGCATTCTCTGACAACGGGTCGGGGTTTGACTTAAGCAAAGCAAAGGATAATGTTTTTAAATTGTATAAGCGGTTCCACCTGGATAAAAAGGGCAGAGGCATAGGCTTGTACCTTGTTAAAGCACACTTAGAAGCAATGGGCGGTTTTGTCGAAGTCAGCAGCAGGCCAGGAGTGGGCACCAGGTTTTTAATTTTCTTACCAAAGTTGTAATATGAAAGTCTTTATAATAGACGATGATGCCCTAAGTATTTTCCTGACGCAGAGTGTATTGGAGCTCGAAAACGTGACACAGGAAATCCAAACTTTTATGGCGGCCACCGAAGCGCTGGAAGTGTTACAAACATGTGCTGCTGCTGAGCTGCCGGATGTGCTGTTTCTGGACCTGAACATGCCGATAATGGATGGCTGGGACTTCCTGAAATCGTTGCATGCGATCGAGGCTAAGATCAGGCATACGTGTACCATCTACATCCTGACCTCTTCTCTGGATACCTCTGAAACAGACAAAAGCAAGGAGTTTCCTATCGTGGCCGGGTTGATCCATAAGCCTATAGCCAGCGAGGATATTCAGCTGATCCATAACCGGTTTTTAGCGGCATCAAAAGGAACAGTATAGTGAAGCGCTCGACGGAAGACTGGCTATAGTTCGATGCTGTCATTCAGGGGTACGGTTCACCTGCCGGATTCAATTTAAAAGGGTCTCCCGTAAACAACAGGAGCCCCTTCTGATTGTATATGCTGCTGCTGCGCAGGTTGTTAAATCTCAACACTGATGCCTGCCGTAAAGCTGGCGCCGCGCCCTTTAATGTAATACTGGTCAAACATGAGCCACTGCGAGCGGGCCGGGAAATAATCGGCATTCAGCAGGTTCTCGATGCCCAGGCTAAAAGTAGTAGAAGGCGACATGCGGTAAGATGCCGATAGGTTGACAATATTGTAAGGTGTTACCTTGCCCTGGTATGTTCTGTACAGGCCGGTTTCCTCGGCCACATCAAACCTGTCTCTCTTGCCGGAGGCAATGAAATCTGCACGCAGATTCAGGCTTCTGTTTGGCGTATAGCGTACGTAGGCTGTGTACTTTGGCGCAGTAATGCGCTCACCGCCCAGGTAAGTGTCTGCTGCATCATCGTATTTACCATTATTGTTCTCATCACGTTTTCCTTCTACATAGGTGTAGGTGCCGCCTATAGTCAGTTCCTGAAGAGGATTCACATCTGCAGCAACTTCAAAACCATGCACGCGTTCAGGCTGGCGAACAATGTTGTAAAAACCGTTCTGTTCAACAAAGCTGGAACCCAGGTCAGACTGGCTGATGTAGGCTGCGGCCTCTATGCGGTAGTACTTGTTTTCGCTGGCAAAGCCTGCTTCGTAGTTGTTTACAATTACCGCTTCCGTCTGGATCAGGTCTATGTCATTTACCCTTGCTCCGCGCAGCAGAATTCCGAGGTCAGCTACTGAAAAGCCCTGCGAGAAATTAACATAAGGTTTAAAGACGTTGAACTTGTTATACTTCAGTCCGCTGTTGAATACAAAATTGTTATACGCCAGCTCACCGCCCTTTACGTTTTTGCTCTCGCCAAAAGTCTTTGTCTGGTTGTTGTATGGTTTTAGTGTGGTATAGTCCGGTACACTGATGCGGATGTTCTCATAACGGAGGCCGCCATTAAATACCAGGTCATTGAAGATGGAGGCTTGTAGTTGCAGAAATGGCGCCGTACTGATCATGTCCATTTTAGGAACCCAGGTTCTGCCATCCAGCAAAGGCTGGTAGGTAACGTCGTTCAGCAGGTCGAGGCCATACGAAATATCGCTCTTTAGAGCATAGCCCACCTGTAAGGGAGTATTCAGGTCCAGGCGCAAGCCCTTTTTCGTAGATTGTATAGTAGACTGACCGCCTCCCTCAAATGTGGGGCTGTAAACAAACACGGTGCTGATATCCTGCAGGTAAGCGCTGGCAGTTACGCTGGTGTTCAGGAAAAGGCTGTCGTAAGAGTATTTGAGTAAGCCGTTGTGGTTCCAGCGGGTGCCTTCCGGGGCTCCTTGTATTTCGCCGGGAGCAGCTGTTGTTTTGCGCCCTTCCTTAATGCTGCCCATCACCTCGGCCAGGTTGGTTTTTACCTGGCTGCCAAAGTAATTGTAGCTAAGCTGCACACGCTGTCTTGAAGAAATATCATAGCTCAGTTTACCAAAGGCGTTTTTAGATTCTACATTGCTCATGCCATAGATAGGACCGATGGCATCACCTTCGGCATCTCTGGCGACACCTGTTTGCTCGTAGCCTCCGCTCACAATGTATCCTAACTTACCGGCCTTGCCATAAAAAGACTGGTGTAAGCGGCCACCGATGCTCTCTTTGGTGTTGGTAAGCGAGCCTGTAGTGGCCAGTTGCGTTTTTGAGGAAAACCTTTTGATCGCATCTGTGTCCTTGGTGATGTAGTTGATGACACCACCTGCCGCGCCATTTCCGTAAATAGCGGTTGCACCTCTTATGACTTCAATTCCCTGCAGCACGTGTGCATCTATAGTTCTGATGTCTACCGAGCCGTTGCGCAGTGGGGTAGACTGTGGTACGCCGTCCACCAGGATCAGCGCCTGCCTCCCGCGAAGTGTCTGCCCCCAGTTGCTGCTTGTGCCTGATGAGGCTGCCATACCGGGTACAGAAACCGCCAGAATATCAATCGGGTTGCTGCTGATCTGCTGTTGCTCCTGCAAAAGTTGCGGGCTTATAGTGGTTATGGAGGCGGTCAGGCTCTCTTTACGCTGATCGCGCTTGCGGGAGGTAACTACTACCTCCTGTAGCATGCTTTGGGTATGCTGCAGTGCAAAATCCAGTTCTCTTGCTTCTCTGTCAGCAAGTTGTATCTCCTGCCTTTGGGTCTGGTAACCGACTACTGAAACTATAACGGTATACTTCCCTGGCTTTAATCCGGTAATGGAGAAGCTGCCTTTTGCATCCGTAGCCGTGCCTTTGGTTGTGTTGAGCAGGGCAACAGTAGCATACTCCACCGGCGAGCCTGTGGTGTCTGATACAGTTCCTGTGATTTTGGCAGATGTGGTTTGTGCCTGCACCTGAGCCAGGAGCGGCAAGATGAGTAGTGTAAGTAAAAGTAAGGTGCGTTGCATATAGCTTATTTAGACTTATTAAAAATAAAGAGACGTAATATTAGAGCCTATTTAGAATAGTTCCAAATAAAGAACCTTTTTTTTGGTGTAGATCTGAATTGGAGTAAACTATAGCTTTCCGGTAACATACCTTGCAGGCCATTTGATCTGAATAAAAGAGAAGCAAGGTAAAAGCAAAAGCACGGCAGCAACTATAGGTAACTGTGCTTTGATCTGGCAGAGGGATACAGGAGGCTGGTTAAACTATAGTTTCGGTGCCGGTACCCGTATGGACAGCTGGTTAGAGCGTGCTACCGATCCTGGTGAAGAAAAAAGCTAAGCTGCTGATTCTTTGACAGGCGGAGTAGTACGTTTTACTTTAGGGAGTTGCGTTCTGGGCGTTGCTGCCGGTCGTAACTTCCAGATAAGGAACCCGGAAACGGCCAATATACCCGGCAAAATACCAAATATGCTATAGAGCAGTTTTATACCGAGTCCGGCGTAGTCGCCAAAATGGATGGGCTTAAGAATGGTAAGCACACGCTTGTGCCAGGGCAGGTCACGTACAAAATTCTCTTTCAGTACCTGGCCGTTACTCAAATCTACCTGCAGGTTGCTGTACGTAAATCCATAGTAGGCCGGGTCGTCCTGCCACCTGCCCAATACTGAAAGCGTGCCACCTGCAAACCGAAGGTAGTTTACTTCAAAGTCCGGGTAGTCCTTCCTGACCTGGCTGAGCACACCATCAACAGAAACAGTAGCCGGAACTATAGGAACCGAGGCCGTAACAGGCGCGAGTGCCTGCTCTACAATGGTATAGGCGATCCAGGTGCCGGTTATACTTATAAAAAGGTTAAAGGCAAGACTCCACACACCCACCACCCTGTGCAACGATGAAAAAAAGGCGTAGCGGCTTTTGAAAGAAACCCGTTGCCTGAACGTAAGCACCTTCAGCAGCGATTTGCGATAAAGCAGCAGGCCCGTAACAGATAAGGTAATCAGCGAGAGGCCGCCCAATAGCACTATAATCTTACCCGGAGTACCTGAAAGCAGGTTGTAGTGCAGGTCCAGCAGCACGTGTACCAGTCGCTTGTCTGCGCGGTCTACAGTGGCTAAAGTTGCGCCGGTCTCCGGGTGCACAAAAAGCCATTTGCGGGCAGCACCCTGCCTTATCTCATACTGCAACGCCTGATCAGGTGACTCTGGCAAGCCAGGTATACGGATGTCGGAGTCAGCGTATTGCCGGCGGATGCGCTCGTAAGACTGGTCGATGCTCAACGTAGAAGCAGGAGCAGGCAACGTAGAAAGCCTGCTGAACTGGGCATGGTCAATATCATGATGAAACACAAGTACAGCCCCTGTAATACTCGAA
>DATBUF010000383.1:0-2091 GCA_036516435.1 Pontibacter sp. | reverse complement strand
AGAAGCTATACCAGGAGGTCGGTTGAGGTTAGAGAAAAGTATAGGTATGGCTGTTAGTATTATCCGGAAATGTAAAACATAATGCCCTAACCAAAGCGCTGTTCAGAGGGGTGGAATGTTCGGCTGTTTGTACAGAGTAGGTCGTTATACATCTTATCAAAGCAGCATAAGGGCAAAGAGTTACACAAGGCACCAATATATTTTTTACTTTTGTTGTTATCGTTACTTACACTGCCTGGCTACCGGTAGTAAACCTATTCCGGTAAACAGGTACACAACCAAAAGCGCTCTTATGCTTACCAATACATACTCCAAAGGCCTGTTAGCTACAGCACTGCTCTGGCTTTTTACCCTTACTGCATTTGCGCAGGTGCTAAAGCCTGCCACCTGGAGCTACGACGTCTCTAAAAAGCAAGCAACTGTCGGCGAAGAGGTGGAGCTGATTTTCAACGTCCGCATCGATAAGGATTGGTACCTGTACTCTTCTGATTTTGACCCGGATCTGGGGCCGATGGTGACAGAATTTAAATTCGCCAAGCACCCGTCTTACGAGCTGGTAGGTAAAATAAAGCCCGTAAACCCTAAAAAGAAGTACGACGACCTGTGGGGCGGCGAATACACCTACTTTACCGGTACTGCACAGTTCCGCCAGAAAATAAAAGTGCTGCAGCCTGAACTGCAGGTGAAAGGCTCCTACGAGTACCAGGTCTGCACAGACATAGACGGCCGCTGCATTCCGTTTGATGATGAATTTACCTTTACCAACAAGCAGATACAGGTAACCGGCAAAGCTGCAGCTGCAACTCCGGATAGCAAAGCAACTACAGCCTCCGCTGCGGAAAGCACTCCCAACCAGCCAGCCAGCAACAAACAAGAGCCGGCTGCTGCAACCGCCACCCAAACTATAACAACCGATACAGCCACTGTACCCGAAGACCTTGTATTTACAGATGTAGAAGAAGCTGCGCCTCTTGCAGCACAGCCAGGCACTCCTGTAGCAGCCGATACAGAAGCAGGCACCCAGGAAGCTGACACGGAAGGCTTGTGGGCTTTCATGCTGATCGCTTTCGGCTCCGGACTGGTTGCGCTGCTTACCCCGTGCGTTTTTCCGATGGTGCCCATGACGGTAAGTTTTTTTACCAACAGCAGCGGCAGCCGTGCGCAGGGTATCATTAAAGCAGCAGTTTATGGTCTGTCCATTATTGCCATCTATACTATCGTTGGCACCATTGTGGCACGAGTGTTTGGTGCAGATGGGGCTAATTTCCTAAGCACGCACTGGTTCCCGAACGTGCTGTTTTTCCTGGTGTTTGTAATTTTTGCGATGTCCTTTTTCGGGATGTTCGAGATTACGCTGCCCAGCTCATGGCTTACCAAAGTAGACGCGCAGGCAGATAAAGGCGGCTGGATTGGCGTGTTCTTTATGGCCTTTACGCTGGTGCTGGTTTCTTTCTCGTGCACCGGACCTATCGTTGGAAGTATTCTGGTAGCTTCTGCCGGCGGCGAAACCATCCGGCCTATTGTGGGTATGTTTGGCTTCTCGATGGCTTTTGCACTGCCGTTTACCCTGTTTGCTATTTTCCCGTCGTGGCTGAGCAGCCTGCCTAAATCGGGTGGCTGGCTGAACTCTGTAAAAGTGGTGCTGGGTTTTATAGAACTGGCGCTGGCGCTTAAGTTCCTGAGTGTGGCCGACCAGGTGTACCATTGGGGGCTGCTGGACCGCGAAGTATACTTAGCCCTCTGGATTGTAATCTTTACCTTGATGGGCTTCTACCTGCTGGGCAAGCTCAAATTCTCCCACGACTCTGATGTGAAATACATCAGTGTACCGCGCCTGTTCTTTGCTATCGTAACGTTTGGCTTTGTGGTGTACCTGGTGCCTGGCCTGTTCGGGGCTCCGCTAAAGGCGCTTTCCGGTTACCTGCCGCCACAAACTACCCAGGACTTTGATATCAACAAGATTGTACGCCAGAGCAGTGGTGGAACAGCCGTAGTAACTACAGCCGCAAACGCACTATGCGAGCCACCAAAGTATGCTGATTTCCTGCACCTGCCGCACGGTTTGCAGGGCTACTTTGACCTGGAGCAGGC
>DATBUF010000382.1:0-6559 GCA_036516435.1 Pontibacter sp. | reverse complement strand
GGAGCATGCCCAGGTAAGTCGTGCTACGTGTGTCGTGATTCGTGCTACGCAAAATTTACTTTATACTTGACTTTGCTGCATTACCGGAGCCGTTGTGGCTGCCCAGCGAAATCAGGTTTACGAACAGGCGGTACGCGCCCGGCACACCAGCAGGCAACTCCCGGAACCACGAGTAACCGGTATAAATGTAATTACCTTTGCCATACTTAGCTACCAGCAGACCGCCATCGCGGGCAGGCTCGCCAGGGTCGTTGGATGACAGGATAGCTTCGTATTCGCTACTCCACTCGTTTGGGAAGTACAGACCGCGTTCCTGCACCCATCCTTCAAAATCCTTTTGGGTGATCTTGTTTGGGGTGTTCAGCACCGGGTGGTTTGGCTTCAGGAAACGTACTTCGGCATCTTCTACCGTTACTCTGTCGCGACTCAGTCTAAGCGGGTAAGGCCCTACATTTGGTAGCACGAGCGCGTGGTTGGTGTTGTACTGCACAATCAGGTTACCGCCGTTTTTCACGTACTCCAGCAAGGCAGGCTGGTAGTGTTTTAAGCGATCTATGGTGTTATAGGCCCGAACTCCTAGTATAATGGCATCAAACTGCTGGAGGTAGTTCAGGCGCATGTCGCTGTCGCGGAGCATGGTTACGTTGTAACCGATCTGGCGCAAGCTGGTCGGAATATCGTCGCCGGCTCCCATCAGGTAGGCAATCTTTTCACCGTTCTTTTTCAGGTCCAGCTTCACGATTTTGGCCGTCGCCTCCGGAAAAGTGGTTTGTGCCGGTATGTGGTTATAGTTGATCTCGTTTAAACTATAGCTATAGTTCCGGCCATCTACAGTTGCTACAGCTTTCAGTTCTGCTTCACTCTGGCCGTTGGGTGGCGTCACCATGAAGCTCAGATGCTGCTCTGCCCCTTTGGCCTGTAAATTAAAAGCTATAGTTGCGGGCTCTGCTTTCCAGCTCTTGGGTAGGTTTAAACTCACCTTACCAGCCACATTAGCCTTCCCGGACTTTACGACTACACTTACCTGCTTGGGCTGCTGATCTGCAAACATATACACACCTTCGGCTACATTCACGAAAACAGGCGGCGTAACTATAAACGGGCGGTAAACTTCACCTTCCACCGGATCGGTACGTTTGTAAACCACCGGCACTGTAACCTGCAGTGGCTCTCCGGCTATAGTTAAGTTAAACCGAACCGTTGCAGCCGGATCATTTTCAGGTTTCCCGATATCCTCTAACCCTTCCACGGCAAACATGCCCAGTGTGCCGGGCTTGCGCAACCAGTAAGGCTGTGCATAAGCCATAGTTGCGGGCAGCTTTATAGTAGTGCTGTACTTTAAAGGCTCATTAAATGCTAAGGATTTCTGCAGTGTAGTGTCTTTGGCCGCAAAGCTATAGTTGATGGCGTTTATAGTTACCGGTGTTTTGGAACGGTTAATTGCCTCTACATTAAAGCTGAGCGCCTGCCCGGGGGTAGCCGCGTAATCTGAGGCTGTAACTTCAAGGTATAAGCCCAGCGCATCCTGCAGCACTTCGTTTATAGCATCGGTTTTCAGCGTTTTCCAGTAACCATCCGGCAATTTCTGCAACTCTTTGCGGGCAGCCAGTAAGGTCGGAACTATAGTTGCCGGTTCGGTTGGGTTGTAGGTGTCGATGGCTTTCCGGATGAGCTTTTCTACTTTGGCACCACCTTTTACACGACTCCAGGTGGTATTCACGCCTTCCAGCAGCTCCTTATCGGCTTTATCGCCTTTGGTGTGCTGCAGGTACTCTAAAGAAGTGCCCCGCACTGCTGCGGCACCGAAGCCCTGGCTCTTGTGCATGCTGCGGCTAGAGGCAGCAATTTCGCCATACGAAGCACCAAGCAACGGATTGTAGCCACCCACATCCACTTTCAGGAGCTTGTCTACATACTTATCAAACTCGGCCTGGCTCCCAAACGACCACACACCAGTGTTCCAGAGCAGGCGCTTCGGCTGCCATACTTCCACATACTTCAGTTGTTCTGGAAAACGTTTTGGGTCGCCCGCAGCGGTAAAGGCTTCTTCAGCCAGTATTGCCGAGGCCGTGTGTTGCCCGTGTCCGGCACGCTCGTCTGGCGGAAAGCGCGTGATCATTACATCGGGTCTGAACTTGCGGATCACCCAGACCATATCGGCCAGCACCTGCTCTTTATCCCATATGTTGAAAGTCTCATTGGCACTTTTCGAGAAGCCAAAGTCGTTGGCACGGGTAAAGAACTGCACGCCGCCATCGGTTCTGCGGGCCTGCAACAACTCCTGCGTTCTTATAATACCCAGCTCCTCACGTATTTCCGGCCCGATCAGGTTCTGGCCACCATCGCCGCGCGTAATGGAAAGATAGCCGGTGTTGTATCGTTTCTCGTTGCTCAGGTAAGCAATCAGGCGGGTATTTTCATCGTCGGGGTGGGCCGCTACGTACAGCACCGAACCCAGCACGTTCAGCTTTTCGAGCTTGTGCAAAACAGCTGCAGACGAGGCCTTTTCAGGAGCCTGCGCTCCGGCAGAGAATGTACCGGACAAAAGAAGAAAAAAGAGTGATAAGCGTAGCCAGTTTACAGCGTATTTCATAGATAGTATTACACGAAGCAGTGTGTTACAAAGCGCTGCATTTGCAGCCGCACAACAGAGTAAAACTAAGCATTTTGTATGATTAATATATACGGGTGCCGTTCTGAGCAGCTATAAAGTTTAAAATTTAAGACAGACGGCAATAGCTTTTAACCAGCAGGCGCATAGTGGCACCCGCTTTGCGCCTGTTGCAGAAGGCACGCTTTGAGCAATAATAAATTATTGGAACTATTAAAATTTAAAATAAAATAGTTCATACTTTTTGCAGATATATGTTCCATCAAATATATTTGTAGTACCTAAAGAAGTTTTTGCTTTTTTTCGCTAAGCATTTAACCATATAAACACAGGACACCCGGAGACCGTATAGTAATCTTATTTTTTAATTCCTCTGTACAACTCCAGTACCCGTTTAGATTCAGATACCATATGGCAAACCAACAGGAAAGCAAGATTGAGGATTATGCTTTCGAGTACCTCAAGAAGCACTACACGCAACAATGCGGCTCCAATAATATTATGGTTGGTCTGTCCGAAAAAACGAAGCGTGGTGTTACACCTGATGGTATCCTGGTGTTTAAGCGTGATGCAAACGAGGTTTTTATTGCCAGCATCAGCATGGAGCAGACTGCACGTTTAACAACTCTTCTGCAACGCTATAAAAAGAAGGGACTGGGACTGGTTCGTTTTCTTACGCCACTCCTGCTGGCTGCAGGCTGCTTTTTATTTGGCAAGAGCCTGGGCAACCTGCTTGTCATGCTGGTAGCTCCGGTAGTTGTTGCGCCGCTTGGCTTTATGCTGCACACCTACCTGCTCAAAAAATTCCGGTTGCGCCAGGTAGAACAACTGCTGGACACTGTAAAACAGATTCCGGCCGATGAGCAATGGATTGGCCTTTCTGTGAGCAGTCTTGTATTCCGTAAGAACCCATTGGCTTTAGCCATGCTGGAAATGTGCAACCAGAAAGGCATTGGCCTGATAACCGTGGGCCAGCGGGCGAAAGTCGTGCTCATGCAGAAACCTCAGAAGCTCCAGAGCCGCCGCGGCGATTTGCTGTCCCGTTATACATCAGAAGAAAATATTCGCAAAGCCGTACTTGGCGACCATGTACTGCGCGTAGCATAACCATACTGTTTCGGCAAAAGCCCCGTGTTTTATGATAAATGAAACACGGGGCTTTTTATTTAGTACAACAGGTAGCTACTATTACTATCTAACCCCGAAACGTATGACACTCATTCTCATTATTATACTAGCCATAGCACTTATTATAGGCATTATCTGGTTTAAAGCTAAAACGCCCAAATAGCACCCAGCTTGTAACTGCTGCAGTAAACACCCGTAGCAGCTACTTCGCGGAGCTTAACCCTTTACTTTATACTTTGCTGTGAAACATTTTGTAAGTACCCTTTGCTTTAGCATTACTCTTATGCTGCTGTCCGGCTGCCGTGGCGAAGAGCAACCACAAATACCCACTACCCTGCCGGATATTAGCGGAAGTGTTACTGCCCATACCGGGTCACGGCTTGAAGAAAACAGCGCCACCCTGCAGATAACCGTTGAGGCTGCTGACGGCATAAAGGCAAATTACCCCAATGCTGTGATTACGATAGATCAGCACACACTGATAGAGAGCAAAAAAGGGAAACGCCTGAAAGTAGGACAGCTACACGAGGGCCTTCAGGTAGATGTCTGGTTTGGGAAGGGAGTAATGGAGACAGTACCGGTGCAGGCTACAGCCAAAGCCATCCGGATCAGAAACCGACAGTAAACTATAGCTTACCAAACAGAGGCCTTTGCTGCTCCATAGCCTCAGGCACAGCTTAGTGCCCGGGCAAAGGCAGGTCTTATTCTGATAAAGCCTGCTGCTACAAACCTGTAGCAGCAAGCGGAGCTGGGGCCTCGTACACCACTTCAATCGTATCCAGGGCAATTGTAGCCACAGGCTCTTCAGGAGTTACATAAACGATTTTCTGGGTTGTAGCCACTTCAGAAGCTGTTGCAGCATCCTGGCAGGCAAGGTTGAAACCAACGAAACAGGCGGATAGAAGGACGATGATTTTCATAGTTTTAGGAATTAAGTATGTGAAACATGAATTACTGTTGCAAATATATTATACAGTACTATGTAATGCAAGCTACTGTTTCATAATTACTACTAACTTATACCAACAACATGATTTTCTCCGTGAACGGCCCATTTGAGCAGATGAAAAATTCTCTTAAATTGATCCTATAATAGCCTGGTAACAGCAGGTAGTGGTGCATTTTTTTACTGCTCCGGCACAGGCAATACATTAACTACTATCTTTGCAGCCATTTTAATGTATATGGAGCAAAACCTAACGCAGCAACCCACCGAGGAAACGCAGAAAGCTACCGGCTTTAAACGTGAGATTACCCTGTTCGACGCGATCATGATCGTGACGGGTGGCATGATCGGTTCAGGCATTTTTATAGTTACCGCCGATATATCGAGGGCCGTAGTAACTCCGGCCAATATGTTGCTGGTCTGGGTAGTCTCCGGCTTCCTGACTATAGTTGGCGCCATCAGCTATGGCGAGTTGTCATCTATGTTCCCCAAAGTGGGCGGGCAGTACGTGTACCTGAAAGAGGCCTACAACAAGCTGGTAGCCTTCTTATATGGCTGGTCGCTGTTCCTGGTGATACAAACGGGCGTAATTGCGGCGGTTGGCGTGGCTTTTGCCAAGTTTACAGGCGTTATTTTTCCCTGGTTTTCTGATAGCAACATACTCTTCAGCATCGGCAGTTTCAACTTCAGCTCGGTTCAGCTGCTGGCCATCCTCAGCATCGTGTACCTCACCTATATCAATTCCAGGGGCGTAAAGAGCGGCAAACTGATTCAGAACATTTTTGGCAGCACTAAAATAATCGCACTCTTCGGGCTTATACTGGCTGGTTTGCTGTTCGGTGTAAACGAAACTGCCATACAAGCCAACTTCTCTGATTTCTGGGGATCGCAGGTGGCGACTGATGGCACGGCCCTGCTGCCGCCAGTGGGTGTAGCCCTGATAACGGCTATCGGCATGGCCATGGTAGGCGCCCTTTTCTCCGCCGATTCCTGGAACAACATCGGCTTTTCCGGCGATGAGATCGTGAATCCGAAACGAACTATAGTTTTAAGCATGGTGATCGGCTCTGCGCTGGTAACCGGCATTTACCTGCTCATCAACATAGTGTACCTGCTGGTACTGCCCATGCACGGAAGCGCCGCTGCCACCGACGTACTGGGCCAGGGCATTACGTTTGCCAGCAACGACCGCGTAGCCGCCGCTGTTGCCGAGGTGATCGGGGGAAGCAAAGCCACCATCGCCATTGCTGTGCTTATCATGATCTCTACTTTTGGCTGCAACAACGGCGCTATCCTTTCGGGTGCCAGGGTATACTATGCCATCGCCAAAGACGGGCTGTTTTTTGAAAAAATGGGCCGCCTGAACAAGAACGGTGTACCAGCCGCTGCACTGTGGCTGCAATGCATCTGGGGCTGCCTGCTCTGCCTCTCAGGTTCTTACAACGACCTGCTCGACTACGTGATCTTTACTGTTATGCTGTTCTACATCCTGACCATTATCGGGGTGTTTATACTTCGGGTAAAGCGCCCGGACCTGCCACGGCCCTATAAAGCTTACGGCTACCCGGTGCTGCCTGCGATGTATGTGCTGCTGGCCTCTGCCATCTGCATCATCCTGCTGATCTATAAACCCCTTTACACCTGGCCGGGCCTGATCATTGTAGCGCTGGGTATTCCGGTCTACTACTTCTTCGGCAGCAAATTCTCCGGTCAGCAATCTTCAGAATAAAACTCTTAGCCAGACAAAAGCACAAAAGAGTTAAAGGTTATAGTAGCTATAGTTTAACCTTGCTCTCGCACCCTCTCAAAGGCCTGCTTTCCAGAAGAGCAGGCCTTTTATTTTGCTGCCCACTCCAACTATAAACCTGAACACC
>DATBUF010000381.1:0-2656 GCA_036516435.1 Pontibacter sp. | reverse complement strand
CCCTTTGTTTTATAGTTGGCTTGGCTCTCTCGGGCCGAGCGGCCCCGTCTTCGGGCATCGCGCTGCTGCCTTCTTGCTATCCTCCTGCGTCGGATTGCCTGCGGCACCGCAACAAGTCAAAGGCGCTCAACCCAAAGACTGGAATCATTTCGATAGCTATAGCTGATCTATAGTTTGTTCCGGTAAGGTTCGAACTTTTCGTGGTGGTAGTTCCGTAGGGACAGGTCGCGACCTGTCCGTTCTTGGTCAGTACCTATGAAACTATAGCTGAAGCTATAGCAATGGCTGAAGTTTATTGCTGGCGCGGGTTTGCAACCCGTGTCTAACAATGATGTTGAGTTTGTAACTCAACTGGCCCACAGGGCCAAACTATAGCTGGCCACGGTAAGAGGCTGTAACTATAAAACTATAGCCTCAACTATAGCAAAAGCAGAAATTCCCCTCTCAGGAGGGGCAGGGATGGGTTATAGCCGAAGCCTATACTCCCGTCAACCAAGATCCTTTCAGGATGACAGATAAATTACAAAGGTTCAAACAACTATAAAACTACAGCAACAGCCACAGCAACGCGGACTAGGAAGTCCGCAGCAGAGTGGTTTCGGACTTGGATGTCCGAAACAGCACTGGCAGAACAACAGCTTCAACTAGAGCAAAGACTCTCATCCCCAACAATCTACCAAATCTCCATCAATCCCGGTTCAGACAAATAAAAAAAGGAGATGAAGTCTGAACTTCATCTCCTTCATAACTAAGGATTATGATTCAATCAAACTCCCCACGTTTCCGGGGATTTGCGCCACTGTGCCAGGGCATCCATAGCAGAGGCTGGGATGTAGCCGTTGGCTACGGCTACTTCGGTCAGGGCGTTATAGTTGCTCAGGCAGTGCAGGGTGATACCGGCTTTTCTGAAATTTTCATCGGCCAGTGCAAACCCATAGGTAAAGATGGCAGCCATACCCACCACCTCGGCACCAGCGGCACGTACCGCCTCAGCTGCTTTCAGCGAACTTCCTCCTGTCGAGATCAGGTCTTCGACCAACACAACTTTCTGGCCTGCAAGCAGCTTGCCTTCTATCTGGTTGCCCATGCCGTGCTTCTTCGGTTCAGGTCTTACATACAGAAAAGGCATCTCCAGAAGGTCGGCTACAAGAGCGCCCTGGGCAATGCCTGCGGTGGCTACTCCGGCAATGGCTTCAGCCTGCGGAAAATGTTTTTTAACCTGTTCTGCCAACTGTTGCTTTATAAAGCTGCGTATATGCGGAAAAGAAAGGGTAACACGGTTGTCGCAGTAAATGGGCGAGTTCCAGCCAGAGCTCCATTTAAAGGGCTTTTCTGGGCTTAACTTAACGGCTTCGGTTTCCAGCAGAAACGAAGCTACCTGGTGTGCTGTCGTCGTAGTATCCATGCGCCGAAATTACAGAATTATTTACCTTTTTGTGGCGCTGAGTTTTCTTTAAATTGATTTATTTCTTATTTGCGTAAGTTTTACGCATAACCTGAGCACCTACTCATGAACGTTTTCATAAACGATATTCCATTAATTTTAAAAAAATCAAATGAAAAGGTTTACAGGCACCACTACGACCTGGTACTGGACGCTGATGACCATTTCACCTCGAAAGACCTGGTAGGAGATGTGCTGGTCAAGGATGCGGACATGATACTGATCGACAGATTAGTGCGCCTGATGGAGGTAAAAAAGCTGAAGAAGCTGAACTCCCTGACCCTGGTTACCAATAAAAAGAAGCGCCTGATCGAGCACCTGAAAGATCAGTTCAAAATTGTAAAAGCGGCCGGCGGACTGGTGGTAAAAGAAGGCAAGCTGCTGATGATCTACCGCCTGGGTGTGTGGGACCTGCCCAAAGGCAAGCTCAATAAAAAGGAAAGCTCCCGCGATGGTGCGTTGCGCGAAGTGGAGGAGGAGTGCAACATACAGGTGGAGCTGGTAGAGAAACTGCCCAAAACCTGGCACTCGTATGCTTACAAGGGCAAAAAGATACTCAAGAAAACATCGTGGTACGTGATGAACTGCACCGACGACAGCCTGATGAAACCACAGGCAGAAGAGTTTATTGAAGAAGTGCGCTGGATGAGCCCCGAGGAAGCGCTGGAAGTTTTACCAAAGGCCTATACCTCCATTGCTTTTATAGTTCGGCACTACCTGCAATCGCTGAAGTCGGGAAAGGTATAAAGTCGGCCACATCGCCGCCAAAACGGTGTATTTCCCGGATAATAGAGGAACTGATGGCAGCCAGTGGCGGCGATGTGATCAGGAATACGGTTTCCAGGTCGGTGTTTACATGGCGGTTTGCCTGGGCAATGGTGTTTTCGTATTCAAAGTCAGTTGTGTTGCGCAGTCCACGCAGCAAAAACTGGGCTCCTGCCTCACGGGCATATTCCGCAGTAAGCCCCTTGTAAGCCACTACCGACACATTTGGCACATCCTGAAAGAGGCTGTCGATAATCTCTACCATGCGCTCCACCGGAATGTAGCGCTGCTTGCTGCTGTTGTTCCCGATCGCAATAATGATCTCATCAAAAAGCCGCGTACCCCGCATCACCACATCTAAATGGCCGTTTGTAAAAGGATCAAATGAGCCGGGGAAGAGGGCGATTTTTTTCATTTTTGAATTTTGAATGAGTGATTGAGTGAATT
>DATBUF010000380.1:0-6848 GCA_036516435.1 Pontibacter sp. | reverse complement strand
GTTACTGGCGATGCGATGGCACCTTAGAGAAAATTACCATCGGACCTGAAAAAAGATTTCCTTTAAAAAACGGCAAGATCAGTGGCATTGTTGTTGACCCCGAAAGTGGTGGTGCAACTGCCTGGCGGTTTGATGTTCAGGGAAGTATCAGTGGTAAAAAAGCGAGTGGCACCTTTCGGATGAACATAAACGCACTTAAATGTGACACCTATAAACTAAACTGGACAGCTACCTCTAAGTAGTACCTATAAACTATACCCCACAAAAAAGGCCGCCATCAGGCAGCCTTTCTATAGTTTAGCGTTTCTCTTTGAGCATTCTCAGCAGGTAGTCCCCGTAGCCGCTTTTGCGTAGGGGTTCTGCCGCTGCCCTGAGTTCTTCATCGGAGATAAAGCCCATGCGCCAGGCTACTTCTTCTATGCAGCCGATTTTCAGGCCCTGCCGCTCTTCGATGACCTGCACAAAAGTGGCAGCCTGCATCAGCGACTGGATAGTGCCCGTATCGAGCCAGGCGGTGCCGCGGTCCAGTATGCCTACTTTCAGCTTGCCACGGCGCAGGTATTCTTTGTTCACGTCGGTTATCTCGTACTCGCCGCGGGCGCTTGGCTCCAGGTTTTTGGCTATAGTTACCACCTCGTTATCGTAGAAATATAAACCCGGTACGGCATAGTTGCTTTTCGGCTGTAGCGGCTTTTCTTCAATCGAAACGGCATTGTTGTCTGCATCAAACTCCACTACCCCGTAGCGCTCCGGGTCGTGCACGTGGTAGGCGTACACCACCCCGCCATCGGGGTTGTTGTTGGCCTGCAGCAGCTTGCTCATGCCCGAGCCGTAGAAAATGTTATCCCCCAGCACCAGCGCCACCTTATCCTGGCCAATAAACTCCTCGCCAATCACAAAGGCCTGTGCCAGCCCGTTGGGCACCTCCTGCACGGCATAGCTGAACTTACAACCAATCTGAGAACCATCGCCCAGCAGGCGCTCAAACATGGGCAGATCGTGCGGGGTAGAGATGATCAGGATCTCCCGGATACCAGCCAGCATTAGCGTGGAAAGCGGGTAATAGATCATCGGCTTGTCGTACACCGGCATGAGCTGCTTGCTAACAGCCAGCGTGAGCGGGTGCAAACGGGTACCGGAACCACCGGCAAGTATAATTCCTTTCATTTGTTTGATGGCTAAATGGTTGAATGGTTAAATTGTTAATTGGTTAGCTCTGGTTACGATTAACCCACCCCTGTCCCTTTCAAGATGGGATTTTTCTGTCGTTCCAATTTCCCCTCCTCGGAGGGGTTAGGGTGAGTTCCATCATTTGCAGATCAACAATTTAACCTTAAACAGTTTAACAATTAGCGCTATCGGCGCTCGTACTGCTCCTGGTAGTAATGTGTATAGTTGCCGCTGGTCACGTGCTCCAGCCATTCGGTGTTAGCCAGGTACCAGTCTACGGTTTTGCTCAGGCCTTCCTCAAAGGTTACCGATGGTTTCCAGCCCAACTCGTTTAACAGCTTACCTGAATCAATGGCATAGCGCAAATCGTGGCCGGCACGGTCTTTTACAAAGGTTATCAGCTTGCGTGAATGGCCTTTCTCGCGGCCCAGTTTTTCGTCCATCACATCGCACAGCAACTCTATCAGGTCCAGGTTCTTCCACTCGTTTATGCCGCCGATGTTGTAGGTCTCCCCTACTTTGCCTTCATGGAAGATCACATCGATGGCACGGGCATGGTCCAGCACATAAAGCCAGTCGCGCACGTTTTCGCCTTTGCCATATACGGGCACCGGGCGGTTGTTTTTGATGTTGTTGATGGCCAGCGGAATCAGCTTCTCAGGGAAGTGGTTCGGGCCATAGTTGTTGGAGCAGTTCGATATTTTGATGGGCAAACCATAAGTGTGGTACCAGGCACGCACAAAGTGATCAGAACTGGCCTTGGAGGCCGAATACGGCGAACGCGGGTCGTAAGGAGTCTCTTCTGTAAACAAACCCGCTTCGCCCAGCGAGCCATATACCTCATCGGTAGAGATGTGGTAGAACAGGTGCTTATCCAGCTCATCTGCCCAGTGCTTTTTAGCGGCATGCAGCAGGTTAACCGTACCAATCACGTTGGTCTGCACAAAAGCCAGTGGGTCGGTAATGGAGCGGTCCACGTGCGACTCGGCTGCCAGGTGAATGACGGCATCAAAATTATAGTTGGCGAAGATCTCCTCCAGGTAAGCGGCATCCGTGATATCGCCTTTCAGGAAGGTATAGTTCTCCCGCTCTTCTACATCCTGCAGGTTCTCCAGGTTACCGGCATAAGTCAGGGCATCCAGGTTGTAGACCTGGTACTGCGGGTACTTGGTAACGAATAAACGCACCACATGCGAGCCGATAAAACCTGCTCCGCCTGTTATCAATAACTTCATTTATAAGTTTGTTGTAGTGTTTTGTAAATGTAATTGCCAGTTCCAGGCGCTCTTCATCGACTCCTCTAATGTGCTGGTCGTTTTGAAGCCCAGCACTTCTGTTGCTTTGGTTACATCGGCATAAATTTCAGGAATATCACCGGCTCGCCGCGGCCCTATTTTATAGTTCAGCTTTACGCCTGTGGCACGCTCAAAAGCATGGATTGCTTCCAGAACAGTATTGCCCTGCCCCGTGCCTACGTTAAAGAACTCAATGGCCTCCGCCTTATTTTGCAACAGCCGCTCAATCGCTACCACGTGTGCCTTTGCCAGATCCACCACATGCACATAATCACGGATGCAGGTGCCGTCCGGGGTGTCGTAATCATCTCCGAAAACAGTGATCTGCTCCCGGATACCTGCAGCTGTCTGCGTAATAAACGGTACCAGGTTATTGGGTACTCCCAAGGGCAGTTCGCCAATCTGTGCTGACAGATGCGCTCCTACCGGGTTAAAATAGCGCAAAGCTATAGTTTGGACGCTGCTGTTTCCGCTATTTGCCAGGTCTGTGAGAATCTCTTCACACACCTTTTTTGTGTTACCATAAGGTGAGTTGGCTTTCTGCACTGGTGTCTGCTCTGTTACCGGCAACTCTGCCGGAATGCCATACACCGTGCACGACGACGAAAATACCAGCTTCTGTACCTTAAATTCCTGCATCACGTCGAGCAGCACCAGCAGCGACCCCACGTTGTTGTGGTAATACTTCACCGGCTCTGCCACCGATTCTCCGACTGCTTTGTAAGCTGCAAAATGGATCACCCCGGCTATGCCTGGTTCTTGCTCAAATACTTTCCGCAGGGCAGCGGCATCGGTGCAGTCAGCGCGGTAGCATCTTACGTCGTGCCCCAGTATGGCTTTAATACCAGCCAGCGAGCGCTCTTCCGAGTTCGAAAAGTTATCAACTATAACCGGCTCATAGCCTGCCTGCTGCAACTCCACCACTGTGTGCGAGCCAATGTAGCCAGCGCCGCCTGTCACTAAAATCTTATGCATATTTATTTTTAATCAGCCCAAAGGCGAATTTATACATGTGGTAATTTATACTTTGTAAAGTTACAATATTCTGCCTAATCATCTAACAGCACGTACCATCCGGTCTTTGCCAAACAGGTCCTGCACTATGGTAGCTTCTGAAAAGCCTGCCTGCAGCAGTACATCGCAGGTTTGGGGACCATAGCGCTCGTTTATCTCGAAGTATAGTTTGCCGCCCGGCTTCAGTAAACTATAGCCAACTATAGCTATGCGTTTGTAGAACTTCAGCGGATCGGTATCGGGCACAAAAAGAGCCAGGTGCGGCTCGTAGTCCAGTACGTTGGCCCGCATCAGCTGCTGCTCTTCTTCCAGCACATAAGGCGGGTTGCTTGTGATGATATCCAAAGAGCCCGGAGCTATAGTTTGCACATCCTCAAAGATATCCTGGTGCAGCCAGTTTATAGTCAGGCTATAGTTGGCTGCATTTGCCTTCGCTACTTCCAGCGCCTCTCCCGATACCTCCAGTCCGTACACAGCACCGGTGTGCAGGTTAGCAGCCAGCGCCAGCGGAATACAGCCACTACCGGTGCAAATGTCCAGTATTTTTAAATCCTGCTGATGCCGGTGTTCTTTTATCACCAGATCTACCAGTTCTTCGGTCTCGGGGCGCGGGATGAGTACGTTTTTGTTTACCTGCAGCTCCAGTCCGTAGAAATATGCCACGCCCAGTACATATTGCAGCGGCTCATGTTGCAGCAGGCGGTTAACTATAGTTTGTAGTTTATCCTGCTGCGCTATAGTTACTTCCTGTTGCTGATTTAAACTCAGCTGCACACGGTTCTGCTCCAGTACATGCTCCAGCGCCTGTTGCGCCATAGCGCCAGCCTCAGGTGCAGGGTAAATGCTGCTTAGCTGCTCTTTTATAGTTTGTGCTGTCTGCTGAATGGTGGCCACAGTTATACTTTCTGGTGTTTTCGATATCTTTGCAAAGGTAACGGTTAGGATTTGAAGATGGGGAGATTTGGGAATTTGAAGATGTGAAGATGTGAAGATGTGAAGATTCGAAAATGTGAGGTCTGCCTGCTTAACTTTTAACTTTTAACTCCTAATTTATAACTCTATTGCAAAGCGAACTATACATGCGACGTGCGCTGGAACTGGCAAGGCTGGGCAGCGGCTACACGGCTCCTAACCCGATGGTGGGCTGCGTGGTAGTGCATAACGGGCAAATTATAGGCGAGGGCTGGCACCGCAACTATGGCGACCCACACGCCGAAGTAAATGCCATTGCCAGTGTGCTGGATAAAAGTTTACTGCCGGATAGCCGGGTGTATGTCACGCTGGAGCCCTGCTCCCACTTCGGTAAAACGCCACCTTGTGCTGATCTGCTCATTTACAGTGGTGTGCGCGATGTGGTGATCTGTAACTTAGACCCCAACCCCTTAGTAGCCGGGCGCGGCGTCCGGAAATTGCTGGATGCAGGTATAAAAGTAGAAACAGGGCTGCTGGAACAGGAAGGCCTGGAGCTGAACAAGCGTTTTTTTACCAGCCATAGTTTAAAGCGCCCTTACATTATACTGAAGTGGGCAGAAACTACCAACGGCTTTATTGCAGGCCCGGCCTGCGAGCAGGTGCAGATCAGCGGGGCGATGGCAAAACGCTTTGTGCACAAGCTCCGCGCCGAAGAGCAGGCCATTATGGTCGGCACCCGTACGGCCCTGCACGATAACCCGCGCCTGAACACCCGTCACTGGAGCGGCAAAAATCCACTACGTATCGTGATAGATCGCCAGCTGGTACTACCTGAAACTATAAACCTGTATGATCAGAGCCAGCCAACTATAGTTTATAACTATAGAAAGCAGGAAGACCGGGAAAATCTATACTTTGCACAGCTGCAGGAGAACGAGCCATTGCTGCTACAGATCATGGCAGATCTTCATAAACGCAATGTAATCTCTGTTTTGGTGGAAGGCGGCACGTATTTACTGGAGAGTCTGTTGCAGGAGAGCTTATGGGACGAGGCGTTTATCCTGAAATCTACCACGCAAACTATAGCCGAGGGCGTAAAGGCTCCAACTATGGTTTACGGAAGTTTAACTGCCCAGCAAACATTAGGAACCGACCAGCTGTTGCACTACCGGCGTTAGTTGTTCGTTGCTCGACTCAAAAACTAACACATTCGCACATTAAATATTCAGTCATTCACTCAATCACTCATTCAAAATTAACTCTATGGCCGAATCGCTTATAGTTGACCAGAACCTTACCAAGGAAGAAAAATATAAAAGCCTGTTACCGCAGATCGAAGCTCTTACAACCGGCGAAACCGACCTGATTGCCAATATCTCGAACCTGGTAGCCGCTTTAAAACAGGGCTTCGACTTTTTCTGGGTAGGCGTATACTTTAACAAAGAGGGGCAGCTCGTACTTGGTCCGTTTCAGGGGCCGATAGCCTGCACCCGTATACCGTACCACAAAGGCGTATGCGGCGCCTGCTACACCCAACAGCAAACGATACTGGTACCAGATGTAGAAGCCTTCCCGGGCCACATTGCCTGCAGCAGCGACTCTAAATCAGAGATTGTAGTGCCAGTTATAAAAGACGGAGAAGTAAAACTGGTACTCGACGTAGACAGCGACAAGCTCAACGATTTCGACGAAGTAGACCAGCAATACCTGGAGCAACTCATGAAGCTCGTAGAAAGCTGGTATTGATTTCGTTATTCGTTAATCGTTAATCGTTATCCGGAGCAATGCCGCAAGTTTAGCGACAGCGTAACTTGTGGTTTTTATTGGAGCCAGTTTGTAACTGGCTTTCTGCGCGAGCAGAAAAGAGAGCTATAGTTTGGTAAATCTATAGTTCAGATCAAAGTATACACTATAGTTCTATAGTTGCAGCCATCGCTATACTTGCTTTTTCAAAGCAAAGCAAGTTGAAAACTTGCTGCCATGCAAAACCACAAGTTACCGCTCCGCTCAAACTTGCGGCAGAGAAAACAATCGCTTGATTTCATACACCAGCACAGGCATCACAAAAATCACAGTTCAGACAAAAGGCCGCCGCAAACTATAGTTGCGGCGGCCTTTTTATCGTGCTACTTGATACGACTAGCTTATCCAAACAACGTTGGTGGTGGCGTTTTGAGTTGGGCAATTACGGTTTCGCCGCCTTTTGTTTTCTGGCCTAGCTGTACTTTAACTTCTGTATCGAGCGGTACAAACACGTCTACACGCGAACCAAACTTGATAAAGCCGAACTCCTCGCCCTGGCTTACCTCGTCGCCTTCTTTTACATACCAGACAATGCGGCGCGCCATAGCACCGGCAATCTGGCGGAACAACACCTCCGGCCCCGCAGTAGATTCTACCACAACCGTAGTGCGCTCGTTCTGGGTACTTGATTTTGGGTGCCAGGCTACAAAGTAG
>DATBUF010000379.1:0-2360 GCA_036516435.1 Pontibacter sp. | reverse complement strand
GTTTTCGTCACGGGCCACCTGCTTCAGGGCATCCTGCAGGTCATAGCTCTGCTGGTCGTTAAAGGCATTAAATACATCAGGTCGGTTCAGGGTGATGGTCGCAATGCCATCCTGCACCTCATATCGTAAGCACTCGTAGGTCATGGTTCTATAGTTTGTTTTGTTCTTAACCAAAGGTAATGGTTATGGGGGGGAAGTGCAAAGTGGTTGTTTGAGCTGGGCTATAGTGCTATAGTTGGGGTTACTTAGTTATGGTTCTATAGTTGGCTATAGTTGCAACTTGCCTGTTGTTGCATAGCCTCTTTTATTCCTGGGAGCTTTAGTTACCCTTTGTTTTATAGTTGGCTTGGCTCCCTCCTGGGCCTGGAGGCCCCGTCTTCGGGCATCGCGCTGCTGCCTTCTTGCTATCCTCCTGCGTCGGATTGCCTGCGGCACCGCAACAAGTCAAAGGCGCTCAACCCAAAGACTGAAATCTTTTCGATAGTTGATCTATAGTTAAATGGAGGAGCTATAGTTGCATGGCTTTTCTCGTGGTGGTAGATTCGTAGGGACAGGTCGCGACCTGTCCGCTCTTGGTCTGGAACTATAGAACGATGTCTGCAACTATAGCAAAGACAGCAATTCCCCTCTTGGGAGGGGCAGGGGTGGGTTATAGCCAAAGCCTGATCTCCCCTCAACCAAGATCCTTCCAGGATGACAACTTGAAGGAGATGAACTAACAGCAACTATAAACTATAGCAGCTACCTCAGCAACGCGGACCAGGAAGTCCGCAGCAGAGGTGCTTCGGACAAGGATGTCCGAAACAGCACAGGCACTAAGGCAACTATGAAACTACAACAATAGCCACAGCCTCATCCTGTTGATCTTTCACATTTCTGTTACTCGGTTCAGGTAAACTACAATGCAACTATGCCTGCGGTAAGAGCCAGCAGCAGGCCGGTTCCGAAGCCGGTGTATACCTCAGCGGGGGTATGGGCGTTTAGGGCTAATCTGGCAGAGAGAACTGCTCCAGTCAGAACTATAGCCAGCGAAATAGGCAGTAGCATCGGCACATCCGGCACCAGCCTGCTCAGGATCAGCAACAACCCTAGCGCTCCCCCCACTCCTACGCTGTGCGCACTTACCTTAAAAAGCCGCGACAAGGCGAAGGTCAGCAACACGGAGGCAGTAACGATGCCCATTATAAAGTAGAAAATCTCGTCGAATGCCGGTTCGCGGTACAGCAAATAGGTAGTGATACCGTAGCACAGCCCAGTAAATAGCAAAGGCAGGCCGCGTTGCTCCCGGCGCTCCATCTCCATCGAATCCAGGTGGCCGGTACGTACCATGGCGTAAGCTCCCAAACCCGGAATAATGAATGTGGTAAAGAAGATCATCCCCAGCACAATCCAGCGGCTTTGCATAGGCAATGACAGCACCGGAGCCGGCAGGTAATAGAGTATGAACGCGAACAGGTAAGTAGGCAGCAGCAACGGGTGAAAAACGACAGAGAGGGCTTGCGCAAGCGAACGGTTCACGTTGTTTAATTATGAATTAAGAATTATGAATGATGAGTTGATACTGGGATCTATAGTTGTTGCTATACTTACGAGTTTATACTTTACTTGAATTCATAATTTATAATTCAGCATTCATAATTCTAAAGTTATAGTTCTTTGCGCAGTCGAGCTACCGGTATGTTAAGCTGCTCACGGTATTTGGCCACGGTACGGCGCGCAATGTTGTAGCCTTTCTCGTTCAGGATCTGCTCTATCTTTTCGTCAGAGAGAGGCTTGCGCTTGTTCTCGTTGTCGATAATGTCCTTGAGGATGTGCTTTACTTCGCGGCTGCTGGCATCTTCGCCGGAGTCGGTGGCAATACCTTCTGAGAAGAAATACTTCAGCGGGTAAATACCGAATTCTGTCTGCACTGCTTTACTGTTAGCTACGCGGCTCACCGTACTAATATCCATCCCGATCTCCTCGGCAATGTCTTTCAGGATCATCGGGCGCAACAAACTCTCATCACCTTCCAGGAAAAAATCGTGCTGGTACTTGATGATGGCTTCCATGGTACGCAACAGTGTGTTCTGGCGCTGGCGGATGGCATCAATAAACCACTTGGCTGCATCCAGCTTCTGCTTCACAAAGGCAACAGTTTCTTTCAGCTTCTTGTCCTTCTTGTCCGATTTATCATAAGCATCAAACATATCGGCATAAGAGCGACTGATGCGCAGGTCCGGGGCGTTGCGTGAGTTAAGCGAGAGCTCCAGTTGCCCGTTGTTGTTGGTCAGTATAAAATCCGGTATGATGTACTGAATGCGCGTCATGCCGCTTCCGGAACCACCCGGTTTCGGGTTCAGCTTCGTGATCAGGTCAAT
>DATBUF010000378.1:0-9992 GCA_036516435.1 Pontibacter sp. | reverse complement strand
ATGGGGTATGTGTAGTGGGGGATGTAGTAGTTGCTGTTGGCTATAGTTGACTATAGTTGCTGGTTTGAAACAAGCCTGCTGTTTCATAGCTTTCTGTATTCCTGGGAGCTTTACTTGCCCTTTGTTTTATAGTTAGCTTGGCTCTCTCGGGCCGGGAGGCCCCGTCTTTGGGCATCGCGCTGCTGCCTTCTTGTTATCCTCCTGCGTCGGATTGCCTGCGGCACCGCAACAAGTCAAAGGCGCTCAACCCAAAGACTGGAAAGATCACTTCTTGGGAATGGCTGATCTATAGTTTGAGGAGCTATAGTTGCATCGCCTTTCTCGTGGTTATAGTTTCGTAGGGACAGGTCGCGACCTGTCCTTTCTTGGCCTGGAACTATAAAACTATAGCTACAACTATAGCCTGAATCGCTGGCGCGGGTTTGTAACCCGTGTCTTATTATGATGTTGAGTTTGTAACTCAACTGGGGGAGAGCCCCAAGCTATAGCGGGCCACGGTAAAGAGGCTGTAACTATAAAACTATAACCGCAACTATAGCAAAGACAGCAATTCCCCTCTTGGGAGGGGTAGGGGTGGGTTAAACATGGCACAACTATAGAGTAATGCTTCTGCCACAACTATAGCTTCAACTACAACTGCAGCAAGCATCCTGCTCATCCATTAAATCCCCATGAATCCCTGTCCAGACAAACTATAGCAACAGTCTAATCCTGAAAAATCTGTTTAATCCCTTAAATCACTGGTCAGTCGCCCTGTTTGTTGCTGGGGCCGGGACCTACCCAGATGCTTTTCTGATTGACAAATTCGCGGATGCCGACATAAGAGAGCTCCCGGCCATAACCTGATTTTTTGATACCGCCAAACGGCATTTCGGGAGTGGAGGCCACCATGGAGTTTACGAACACGGCACCGGACTCTACCTGGCGGGCAACTTTTAAGCCGCGCTCCGGGTCACTTGTCCATACGGAGCCGGCCAGGCCGAAGCGGGAATCGTTGGCGATGCGGATGGCATCTAGTTCATCTTTGGCAACTATAAAAGCTGCTACAGGGCCAAACATCTCTTCGTCGTAAGCAGGCATGCCGGGCTTCACATTTTTCAGGATCATGGGCTTGAAATAGGCACTACCTTTACCTTCGCGGCCACCGTCCAGCACAATTTCAGCGCCTTTGGCTACGGATTGTCTTACCTGTTCTTCCAGTTCTTCAGCCAAATCCGGGCGCGCCATCGGGCCATAGTCGCAGTCCTCTTGCAGCGGGTCGCCGGTTTTGAGCGCAGCCATTTTCTGCTTCATCTTTTCCAGAAACGCGTCAGCAATTTTTTCCACCACTATAAAACGCTTGGCGGCAATGCAGCTCTGGCCGGTGTTCACCATCCGCGACTTCATCGCATTCTCCGAGGCCAGTTCCAGGTCAGCATCCTCCAGCACTACAAACGGATCAGAACCGCCCAACTCCAGCACTGTTTTCTTGATCTCTTTACCAGCCGTGGCAGCTACGTGCGCACCTGCGCCTTCGCTTCCGGTTAGGGTCACAGCTTTCACAGCCGGGTGCTGAATCACGGCATCTACTTCCTTAGAGCCAATCAGCAGGGTATAAAACACATCCTCCGGGAAACCTGCCTTGCGCACAATTTCTTCTATAGCCAGCGCACATTGCGGCACATTAGAGGCATGCTTCAGCAAACCGGTATTGCCAGCCATCAGGGCAGGAGCCAGGAAACGAAAAACCTGCCAGAACGGGAAGTTCCAGGGCATTACAGCCAGGATTACGCCCAAGGGCTGGTAGGCAATCAGGCTTTTTTCGGCTTTGGTTTCTACTAGCTCATCCTGCAGGAAATCTTCGGCATTTTCAGCGTAATAACGACAGGCCAGGGCACATTTCTTTACTTCGGCTATGCTGTCCTTCAGCGGCTTGCCCATTTCCAAGGTAATAATGCGACCGTACTTCTCTGCATCCTGCTCTAAAATATCGGCACATTTTTGCATCAGCTTCGATCGCTCGGCAAACGGGGTGTTGCGCCAGTTCCGGAAAGCTTTGTCAGCGGCTTCTATTTTCTGGGTAACCTCTTCTGTGGTGTGCGGTTCAAATGTTTTGACCACCTCGTTGGTGGCCGGGTTCATAGTTTGGATAGCCATAGATCAGGAATTTAAAAGTTCAGACAGCAAGCATAAACAGCAGGCTTTGCAGTGCCTTTTCACGTTTATAGTTTATATTCAGGGTTTGCAGCATGTGAAGGCTGTCAACCTATAGTTTATAACTAATACGCAATTATACTGATGGAAAAGACATATTATAACCCCGCCGACCTGAAAAAGTTTGGGAACATAACCGAGCTGCAGCCTGAAATGGGCAATAAGTTCTTCGACTACTATGGCGAGGTGTTTAAAGAGGGCGCCCTGACCGCCCGCGAAAAAGCCCTGATTGCCCTGGCCGTGTCGCATGCGGTGCAGTGCCCGTATTGTATTGATGCCTATACTTCGGATTGCCTGGAGAAAGGTGCCGACGAAAACCAGATGATGGAAGCGGTGCATGTGGCGGCAGCTATAAAAGGTGGCGCGGCACTGGTGCATGGCGTACAGATGATGAACAAGATCAAAGAACTTACCATGTAAGCATGGCGGTAGCAACAATATCATTACAGCGGCAGCAGCACGACCTTGCCAACCCAGCCTACCAGCTCACGGTGCTGCAGCAGGGCGCGCAGTTTCCGGCATTTGCAGCACAGCTCCGGCAGCACAACCTTTTTCCTCTGAAGCCCACAGGTACCACTATACTGCAGGTAAATGTTGGTAAAATGTGCAACCAGACCTGCAGGCACTGCCACGTAGATGCCGGCCCCGACCGCAAAGAGATCATGACACGGGCTACCATGCAGCTGTGCCTCGATGCTTTAGCCAGATACCCTGAAATAACGACCGTTGATATAACAGGCGGAGCGCCTGAAATGAACCCCGATTTCCGGTGGTTTGTGGAAGAGCTCTCGAAGCTGGGCAGGCAAACTATAGTTCGCTGCAACCTGACCATTATTTTGGCAAACCCAAGGTACTACGATCTGCCGGAGTTCTACAAAAAGCATAAGGTGCAGGTAGTCTCGTCGTTGCCCTACTTTGCCGCCAGCCGCACCGATGCCCAGCGTGGCGAGGGTGTGTTCGGGAAATCTATAAAAGCACTGCAACTACTGAACGAGGTAGGATATGGCAAACCGGGTTCCGGGCTTCAGCTGGACCTGGTGTATAATCCATCGGGTGCTTTTTTACCGGCCGCACAACAGACGCTTGAAGCTGAGTTTAAGCGGCGCCTGCAAACAGGCTATGGCATCGAATTTAACAATCTCTTCTGTATTACCAACCTGCCTGTGAGCCGCTACCTGGAGTACCTGCTGCAAAGTGGCAACTATGAGAGCTATATGGAGAAGCTGGTGGATGCCTTTAATCCGGCTGCCGCTGCCAATGTGATGTGTCGCAATACCGTTTCGGTGGGGTGGGATGGCTATTTGTACGACTGCGACTTTAACCAGATGCTGGAACTACACGTAGCTTCATCAGCTCCGCAGCATATCCGCGATTTTGACCTGGCGGAGCTGAATAACCGCAACATCATCCTGAATCAGCATTGCTATGGCTGCACTGCCGGGGCGGGCTCCAGTTGCGGCGGACAAACTATAGCTTAAACCAACGTTACCGCATGCTGAAAAGAATACTCCCTCTACTTGTTATTATAGTTGCAGCCATCCTTTTTACCGATATCGGCAGGCATTATACGTACAGTTTACTGACCAGCATCGTCTCGAACCAGGCGGTGCCAACTATAGCGCCTGATGAGCTGAGCAGGTTGCAGCAGCCTTATGTATTGCTTGACATCCGCACGCCGAAGGAGTACGAGGTAAGCCATTTGAAGGGGGCACGGTTTGTAAACTATAGCACAGCGCATGTGCAGGATCTGACCGACATACCGAAGGATGCCAGAGTGATCCTGTACTGCGCTGTCGGCGCCAGGAGTGCGAACGTGGGGACTAAACTACAGCAGTTGGGCTACAACGATGTGCAGAACCTGGAGGGCGGTATTTTCAGCTGGGTAAACAAAGGTTTGCCGGTGTACGATGCCAACGGAAAAACCGATCGGATACATCCTTATTCCGGTTTCTGGGGATTTTGGCTAACCCGTGGAGAGAAAGTGTATGAACCCTGAAAAACTACTGTTGCTGTTTGTGCGTGCCCCGGAGTTGGGCAAGGTAAAAACCCGCCTGGCCGAGGCGGTTGGCCCGGAAGTGGCGCTCGAGATCTACATCCACCTGCTGCAGCACACCCGCCAGATAACCGAAAAATTAGCTTCTGACAAAGCCGTTTACTTTGCCGATAAGATAGTGGACGATGGGCTGTGGCCAGCAGAGGTGTATCAGCGCCACCTGCAACCCGAAGGTGACCTGGGCCATAAAATGCAGACTGCTTTTGCTGATGCTTTTGCGGCTGGCTATAGTTCAGTCGTCATCATCGGCAGCGATTGCAAGCAACTGACTCAGCAAATCATAGAACAGGCCTTTGAGGCACTGCAAACCCATGAAGTAGTGCTAGGGCCAGCGCTGGATGGCGGCTATTACCTGCTGGGGATGAACAAACTATACCCGGAGCTTTTCCAGGATAAAGAATGGAGCACATCGGCTGTATTACCTGCCACTATTCACGACCTGGAGCGGCTGCATTTATCGCATAAATTGTTGCCGGAACTCTCTGATGTAGACTACCTGGAAGACGTGGATTTTGACTGGCAGAGCGGGGAGCAGTAAACTATAGGTGCAGCTTTTCATAGCCGTACACATCTCCCCGGAACTGCACCAGCCCGTATTGGTCTACCCAAGCGGTTTGATAAAGTATGAGCAGCGGCATGGTCTTTTTCACGAGCAGGTAGTGGTTTGGTTTCCAGGTGCTGAGCAGTTCTTTTGTTTTAGCTTCAGGGTTTCCGTTGTGGTGCTGCAGTAAGTAAAGTGCCAGTTCGTAAGGCTTCTCCAACCGGATGCATCCATGGCTAAAATCGCGCGGGAAGTAACTGAACAACTCTTTCTTAGGTGTATCGTGCATGTACTGGTCAGCCTTGCTGTCGTACAGAAATTTCAGCTCGCCCAGCTCATTTTGTTTGCCGGGTAGTTGTGTTATCTGGTAGCTATAGTTGCTGCTGTTCACTGCCTTCCAGTTTACGCGCCAGGGGTTTACCTGTCTGCCATCCAGGTACACGCGCATGTTGCGTTTGTACAGGTAATTGGGGTTGCGGCGCAGAATGGGCACTATCTCATGCACAGCAATAGAGCGTGGTAAATTCCAGGTGGGGTTCACAACTATAGATTGCAGCACCGTTTTGTTCAGGTAAGTTGGCGTTTTTCGTTTACCGGTAATCACTTTCATCTGCAGCAGTACTTCATTGCTATCTGCCACATATAATTCAAAGGCCGGAATATTGACAACTATAGCCGGTTTTGGAGTACAGGACATTGTAGTTATCCAGCGTTGCAGGTTGTTCCGGAGCAGTTGCAGGCGCTGGCTGGGTGGCACGTTTAGCTCAGCTATCGTTTTGGGACCGATGAACCCATTGGGTTTCAGGCCGTGGCGTTGCTGAAATTTCATGGCAGCCCTTACTATAAGCGAATCGTAGATGGTGGTAGGGACAGTGTGATCCGGCTGCAGGTCTTTGGTTAACAACAGGTTGTGTTGCAGTTCGGGTACATACTGGTTGGTGTCGCCGGGGCTGAGTTGCAGGTCGGTTGGCAGCATGTACCACTGATTTACAGTAGCAATACAGCTGTATAGTTCAATACCTTGCTGCATGAGCTGTGCCTGCCGCTCGTTCTGCAGCCATCCTGGCTCGGGCAGCTGTGCCAATAGCTTTGCCGGTAGCAGCAAAAATAGCACAACCAGCCAACGGTAAATCATGACAAAAGCGTAAAAGTATCCGTAGTTTTCTGTACGTAGTAAACCTGTTGTTGTATGGTTTTAATCTAAAAGCTTTAATTTGGTGTAACTATAGCCTGTTCCTTCACAATCTATTTCTATTACATGCGCCTTCGCAACCTTTGTTTCCTGTTTTTCCTTTTATGTTTTACAGCATGCTCTGAGCCTGCAAAGGAACAGAAAGCTGCTGATTCGGAAGGTTATGAAGCCATAAAAGAACATTTTAACCCGGAATGGGCGATGAACAAACTATGGGACGATGGCCTGGCGGAAGTAGCGGTTTATGATGCAGAACGCGTGGTGTATGGCAACAGGCGGGCGTTTGAGTTTACCCAGATCACGGTGAAAGAAGATTTTAACCGGGAGCACGACGTGAAGACAGACGATTACACCCGCAACGATCTTTTCCCGGTGATGAAAGTGAACCAGTTCTGCCGCATCCCCACCGATAATTATCCTTACCACTACCTGACATCTGTATTCATAAACAGGGCGCAGCCCTGGCACCTGCATAAGCTTACTACTTCGTCGCAGGAGTGGTGCGGCAACACCTTTAAGGCTGTTACTGATAAGGGCAGCAACTATAACCTGTACTATAATTCGTATTTTGACGGGCAAGGAGAGGGGAACCGCGAGCTCAGCAAAGCGCTGCTTTTTGAAGACCAGCTGCCTTATAGTTTACGGGCGCTGAATTTCCAGGATGGCCTGACCTTTCCCGCTGCTATTGCCGAAACCCAGCAAACAAACAAAGCCACACCGCCAGCTGTTTACAAGGCAACCCTACGGGTAGCCATTACGGCATCAGGTAGCAGCACAGATGATGGTGAAAAAGCCTGGCAGGTAACTGTAGAGTTAGCTCCGGATAAAGTAAACACCTACTGGTTCGATACCGATTATCCGAACAAATTAATCCGGCAGCAAACGTGGGACGGCCGCAACCTGAGACTTAAAAAGATAAGCCGCTATGCCTACTGGCAGGGCAACTAATAACCACACCAATGGCAACAACTATAGACAAGAGCACCTTACATTTCCTCAGCGATTTAAGCAAAAATAACAACCGCGAGTGGTTCGCTGAAAACAAGGCACGCTACGACACAGCCCGCAAAAACTACATCTCTTTTCTGGATGAACTTCTGCAGCAGATGACTGCCTTTGAACCGGTTGCTTACGGGCAAACAGGTAAAGAACTGCTGTTCCGTATCTACCGCGATGTCCGCTTCTCGAATGATAAACGGCCGTACAAAGATCATTTTGGCGCCTATATAGCCGAAGGCGGGCGAAAATCTGTGCTGCCGGGCTATTACCTGCACCTGGCCGGTAACAACAACTCTTTTCTGGCTGGTGGCCTCTGGATGCCTCCCGCCGATTACCTGAAAGCCGTAAGGCAGGAGATTGACTATAGTTTAGATGAACTGAAGCGGATTGTAGAGGCACCGGAGTTTAAAAACAAGTTTGGCGAGTTGCAGGGCGAACAACTTAAAACCACACCTAAAGGTTACGAGAAAGATAACCCGGCGATCGCGTACCTGCGCTTTAAAAGCTGGAACGCCGTAATGCCATTGTCAGATAAAACCGTGCTCGGCAAAGATTTTATGGAAGTGGTACTGGACGGATTCAGAAGTCTGAAGCCTTTTAACGATTTCATGACTGCTCCGCTGAAGGACATAGGGGAGGACTAACTATAGTTTGCGCTCCTATGCCGGATCTGACTGCAGCACAGGAGCGCAAACTATAGCTTCCTGTCTGCTATTAGGTTGCCAGCCTCTCGGCTATAGTTGCCGGTAACTGAAGCATGGCAAAAGTGCTTAGTTCAGGTTGGCCTGTTTGCGGCGCTGGCGGTAGAGGTATAGTTCTGCCAGCAGCCATAATAGCACGATGGTATACTCCAGTGTGATCAGGGTCAGGTCTTCGGTATAGGGATGTTTACGGTACGCCGCGTAGCTGAAAATAGTCAGTCCCGACCACGGAATCGCAAACCGGAACAACCCCACAGCAGTAAGCGCTACCAGGGTAGTGATGTACCAGGGGTGCACCGTGGTAGCCAGCAGCAGGTAAACAGTGAGTGCAGCAGCCATAAAGCCCGTCAAGCGCTTCACGGAGCCTAGCCTGTTCACAATTGCCATCCAGACAACTACCACCAGTGTTACTACAGATAGAAGTGGCCCCAGCAACGCAATCTGATTATACCCGGTAAGTTGCAGGCCCAGCCAGCGCAGCACATAGTACACACTGGCATTAAACTCAAACCTGCGGAAATACAGGTCCAGGCTGCTCAGGATGTGGCCGATTACGTCTGCATTAATCAGCGGGAAACTGATGACTACCAAGGTGCAGCCGAGTGCGGCCATAAAGTATACGAACTGCTTTAAGCCTAACCTGCGCCACACAAGCGGCAAGAACAGAAGGGGCAGCAGCTTTACACCAATGGCAAGCCCGAACGCACCACCAGCCCTGAACGCCCGTTGGTAAAGTAACTGGTAGAGGCCCAGCAGTATAAAGAGGATCATGAGCGCCTCAAAATGCAGGTTGCCTGTCAGTTCCAGAATCACGAGCGGGTTAAGCGCGTACAGCAGCACATAGCCATCCGGGAATCCTGTTTTGCGGATCAGGCGCAGCAGCAACAGCAGGCTCAGCATTTCAGCTGCAACTATAACTAGGCGAATCACCACCACACTTCCCATCAGGTTATCCGGAGAAAGTTTAACCGAGAGCCAGAATACAGCCTGCGCCGCGGGCGGATACACACTATAGTATGCCGGGGAATTAAGCTGCAGGTAAAGGGCTTCGGTAATACCCGGAACAGTAGCTGCACCCTCCTTCACAAAGTAGCCGGGCAGGTACAGGTAAGGGTTGATGCCGGCTGCCAGCAAACGTCCATCCCACACAAACCGGAAATAATCGTCGGAGAGGTGGGGAGTAGCAAAAAGCAGCAGCAACCTGAAAACTATAGCTGCTGCCAGGCCATGCCATACTGGAATGCGCACATTGATGATGTACACGTACCCTGCAAAACAAGCCGCAAACAGGAGCAGCAGCTGCATAAAGTTCTCGCGCGGGGTAGCATAGCCCAGGGCCACATACGCCAGCGCCGATACAGCCAGCAACACATACGCTGCAAGGGTATTTCTGCTTCCGTTCATGTGCGGCGGCTATGTAACAGGGTGTAACAAAACACCAGTCCGAAACCCAGTGTCAGCATGACGTGGAAGGGTACGAAACTATAGTTCCGGAAGTGAAAACCAAGCCATACGCCCCCTGCAAAATAAAGGGCCAGCAATCCTTCCAGCCAGCTCAAAATACTGATGCCCGGCAGGCTATAGTGCTTCTGGTGCCAGCCATCCTGTGGCTGCACAATGTTGTACTTTGGCGTGCGGATGAAAGGCGTTTTGCGGCCAAAATAACCTTCCAGTACGGCCACGCTGTTGTGCAGCGACATACCCATCGACATGCTCAGGAACAACAGGAAATCAGGTATAAACTTCCTGAGCGACCTCTGCCCGCTTGCCCCGGAGGCAATCCAGTAAAACGAAACCAGTGAAAACAGGCTCAGCAACAGCAACGCACCGGCCTTATACAGCCAACCGAACTGCGGGTACTCCTGCCTGATGAACAAAACCGGGATAGACAAAATGGCTGTGAGCAGTACACACACAAACACGCTGCTGTTAAGCAGGTGGAACATGGCATGCAGCTTAGCGGGTATACGCTGAGCAGAGGAAAGCACACTGGCCAGGTGCTTGCGGGCAGTTTCGGCAGCGCCCTTGGTCCAGCGGTACTGCTGCGACTTTAAGGCACCCATAGCGGTAGGCAGTTCGGCGGGAGCTTCGGTGTGTTGCAGGTATACTATTTTCCAGCCTTTCAGCTGGGCGCGGTAGCTCAGGTCCAGGTCTTCGGTCAGGGTATCAGCTTGCCAGCCGCCGGCCTCGTGTATGCAGCTTTTGCGCCATACGCCTGCCGTGCCGTTAAAATTCATAAAGAAGCCGCCGTTGTTGCGCCCCTGCTGCTCGATGGTGAAGTGGGCATCCAGCCCGAATGCCTGCAGGCGCGTA
>DATBUF010000377.1:0-6965 GCA_036516435.1 Pontibacter sp. | reverse complement strand
GCTGCCACTGCCATAGTTAGATCCTGATCCATAGCCTGAAGAGCCGTAACCCGAAGAACCATAGTTGCTTCCGCTGCCATAGTTAGACGAGCCATAGTTGGATGAACCGTAGTTGCTGCCGGATGAGCCCATGCCGCTGCCATAGTTGGACGAAGAGCCTGAGCCATAGCCACCTGAAGTGCTGCGGCCGGCATAGCCCGACGAAGAGCCATAGCTGTTGCCGTAAGAGCTTCTGTTGCGGTTGTGGTCATCATCGGTCATGCGGTCCCAGGCATTCGATACACTGTTTTTAGTACGATCCCAGGCATTTTCTATTTTGTCTCCGGCGCGATCCCAGGTGTTGCGTCCGCTATCGTTGTCGGAGTAGCGCGAGCCTGAGGAGCCCATGTTTCTGTTATAGTCTGATGAGCCGTAGCCGGAAGAACCATATCCTGATGAACCGTAACCTGATGAGCCGTAGTTGGAGGAACCATAGTTGCTGCCCGACATACCGGCAGAACGGCCGTAGGTAGAGCCGCTGCCATAGCCGGAGCCCGCACTATAATCTCTGCCAGATCCGAAATCAGAGCTGCTTCTGCCACTGCCGGAGTTGCTGCCTCTGTTCGAGAAGTTGTCGGAGTAGTAATTTCTACCCGATCCTCTGCTTTCAGATCTGTAATTGTCGTTGTACGGGTTGTAACCCGAATTTTCATAGCTTCTCATAGGTTTTGGGTTTTTTTACGATTAATAATTTATATACTTAACAATCAGTAAGGTTGCTATATACCGCAACGCTTTTTTCTACGGTTCGGGGCATAATTGGTTATCCGCAGGTAGCAAGGCCCGGCGCCTGAAATTGGACCGGTGTCGGGCACTGTGGCTACGGGCCTCACCTGTAGTAGCGCTATAGTGCTGTTGTACTAAAATGGTACCAGCGGCCAGGCGGGTGAGTGAGGTTATTATCAAAATTTATGGGTTACGGTATTCAGATTCAGTAATTTAAGATAATTGTACTATAGTTGTAAGTTTCTGGTTTATACCTGATTTAGATAGGTTTTTTTGCACTTCTGGTTTGTGGGTAGCGAAATGGTTTGTACTTTGGTAGCACCGAAAATGACCTGCCTGTTGAACCTATAAATGTTACTTTCTGGTTGTAAGGTCATGTCGGACATCAACTTTAGCCAAAGTGCCATGAAATTGAAATCAATGTTTGCTGCTATGTTAGCTGTAGCAGCGCTTACGGGGTGCGAGGAAGTTTTCGAGGACGGAAACATGCAGCCCGACGGATCTAAACCAAACATCACCATTAAAGCGCCTACCACCAACCAGGCCATCACCAAAACACAGGGGCTTCGCATCTTCCTTTCTGCTTTTGATAAAGACGAAGTAAAAGAGCTGGAGTTTACCGTAAAGGGCGGAGAGACAAATTTGCTTTCTTTTGGGAGAGCAATGCACAAGACAGCCTTCGAGTTCGATACTACAGTTGCCGTGAGCACCCTGTCGTCGGGTACTTACCAGCTACTGGTGCGTGCTACCGATGGCCGTACCAATGTATCGGAGCAGCAGGTTAGCTTTACTGTAAAATAGTACCGCTGCTTATCTAGCTTTAACGCATCAGGGCAACTATAGCAGTTGCCCTGATGCGGTTTTACTTGTCTGTGCCTTAAAACTGGTACACTACCTGCCACTGCTCGTTTATAGTGAGGGCGGCTTCAAAGGTGTTCCCGGTTTTATGCGATGTAAAGCCTTTTATTTTGCCGGTTTTGCCTTTGGTCAGGAGTGTGGCAATCTGTTTTTCGGAGAGTGTTTTGCCGCCCAGCTCAAACGGCACTTTAAACTGGCATCCTTCCCGGAAGCGGCTGCAGCCATAGGCGGTATTTCCTTTCAGCAGCTTGCCCTGTTTGCAGCGCGGGCAGGTGGCAAACGGATCGGCAGCAGGCTTTTTCTCTGCTACCTCTACCTGCAGCTGTTGCCCGTTCAGTTTCAGGATGCCGTCAAAACTATTGCCGTCGGCCCCTTGCAGGCCTTTTATAGTTGGCGTTTTGCCTTTGGTGAGCAGCGCCGTTACCTGTCTCTCTGTCAGCGGTTTGCCATACTGCTCGATTGGTATTAAAAAGCGGCACCCATCTTTATACCGGATACAGCCATACGCCGAAGAGCCTTTCACAATGTAGCCTTGCTGGCAGGCAGGGCAGGAGCCAAGCCCCTGTGTGGGAGCCGCAGCCTTCTCTTTTGCAGGTGCCGTTTTCTTAGCCTTTGCTGATCCCTCTGCTTTCGCGGCCGGGGCGGCGGGTGCCTGTGGTTCTATCGTTACGCGGGCGGTATCGTTTTTTACTTCCTGTACCAGGCTGATCACAAAGCTCTGAAGTTCCTGCAAAAAAGCTTCGGCCTTAAACTCGCCGCCTTCTATCTGGCGCAGCTTTTTCTCCCATTGTCCCGTCATCTCCGCCGACTTCAGCGTCTGGTTTTTGATCACACCAATCAGGTCGATTCCCATTTGGGTTGGCACGATCTTCTTTTTCTCCTTGCGGATGTACTGGCGTTTGTACAGCGTCTCGATGATGGCGGCCCGGGTTGAAGGGCGGCCAATACCGTTTTCTTTCAGTGCATCTTTCAGCTCTTCGTCTTCTACCTGCTTACCGGCTGTTTCCATGGCGCGCAGCAGGGTGGCCTCGGTGTACTCTTTGGGCGGGTTGGTCATCTTGGTTTCCAGCAGCGGCTCGTGCGGGCCATGCTCGCCTTTCTCAAAATGCGGCAACACTCCGGCAGCTACTTCCTCTGCCTCGCCTTCTTTGGTCGTGTTTTCGGGTTTTATGTCTTCCGCGCCATACAGCACGCGCCAGCCGGGCTCCAGAATCTGCTTGCCCCGTACCCTGAAACTATAGCCCGCCGATTCTGCATTTACCGTGGTGTTGCTTACAATACAGTCCGGGTAAAAGGCAGCTATAAAACGGCGCGTAATAATGTCGTACACATCGGCTTCCCGGCCATAGATGCTGCTGGCGTTGGCACCCGTTGGGATGATGGCGTGGTGGTCGGTTACCTTATTGTTGTTGAATACCTTTTTGGTTTTGCGGATTTTCTGCTGCAGCAGCGGCTGTACTTCCTGGCTATAGTTGTGCAGGCCCTGCAATATGCCCGGTATTTTCGGGTAAATGTCGTCGGGCAGGTACGTGGTATCTACACGCGGATAAGAAACCACTTTCTTCTCGTACAGGCTCTGCACGGTTTTCAGGGTTTCGTCGGCCGACATGCCCAGTTTGTTGTTGCACTCGATCTGCAGCGAAGTCAGGTCAAAAAGGTTCCGGGGTGCCTCAGTACCGCGCTTGGTCTCAACATCGGTTATAGTTAGCTCTGCCTGCCTGATGGCTTCTAAAATCTTCTGTGCATCTTCTTCTTTCTGGAAACGCCCGTTGGTACTGGCAAAAGTTACATCGCGGTACACGGTCTTCAGTTCCCAGTAAGGCTGCGGTACAAAGTTGGCGATCTCGTGGTGGCGGTTTACCAGCATGGCCAGCGTTGGCGTTTGCACCCGACCGATGGATAAAGTTTGGCGGCTGCCGTTGGCATACTTCAGTGTAAACAAGCGGGTGGCGTTCATGCCCAGCAACCAGTCGCCGATGGCGCGGCTTTTACCGGCCTGGTACAGCGAATCAAACTCCGAGCCCTCGCGCAAGCGGGCAAAGCCCTGGCGAATGGCTTCTTCGGTAAGCGATGAGATCCAGAGCCGTTTAAAGGGCTTTCTATACTTGGCTTCTGTGAGTACCCAGCGCTGGATTACTTCTCCTTCCTGTCCGGCATCCCCGCAGTTTATTACTTCCTCAGCATTATCCAGCAGCTGTTTAATGATTTTGAACTGCTTTTGCACGCCGCTGTCTGCCATTAGTTTTATACCGTATTGCTGTGGCAGCATGGGCAGGTCGTATATGCTCCAGCGTTTCCATTCGGGACGGTAATCGTCGGGCTCGCGCAGCTGGCAAAAGTGCCCGAAGGTCCAGGTTACCTGGTAGCCGTTGCCCTCAAAATAGCCTTCTTTCCTGGTTTTGGCACCAATAACGTTGGCAATTTCGCGGGCTACACTCGGTTTTTCAGCAATGCAAACTTTCAAGCGCTTCTACTTTTATATGAATACTACAGAACTCAAATTTACAGCTTTTGCAGGTCAATTAGTAGCTTTTGCCTAACTTTGAGCCCCAACCTTAGTGCATCAAACATGAAAGTAAGCGGTTTTACCTTTGTCCGGAATGCCATTAAATACGACTACCCGGTTGTAGAGGCAATCCAGTCCATTCTGCCTATCTGCGATGAAGTAGTGGTAGCCGTAGGCAACTCCGAAGACGGTACCCTGGGTCTGATCCAACGTATCAACTCACCCAAAATCCGCATCATCGAAACCGTTTGGGACGATAGTTTACGCGAGGGTGGGCGTGTGCTGGCACAGGAAACCGATAAAGCGCTTGCTGCCATCTCGCCGGATGCCGACTGGGCGTTTTACATACAAGGTGATGAAGTGGTGCACGAGCAGTACCTGCCAACTATAAAAGCTGCCATGCAGCAGTATAAGGCTGACGCGAAGGTGGACGGGCTGCTGTTTAAGTACAAACACTTTTATGGCTCTTACGACTACGTAGGCGAATCCACCCGCTGGTACCGCCGCGAAATACGCGTCATTAAAAACCGCAAAGACATTTACTCTTACCGCGATGCGCAGGGCTTCCGGAAAGGCGATAACCAGAAGCTGCGTGTAAAGCTGATCGATGCTTACATTTACCACTATGGCTGGGTAAGAGATCCGCGTGCCATGCAGGGCAAACAACAGAGCTTTAACCGCATGTACCACTCCGATGAATGGATTAACGAACACATTACCAGCTCAGAAGAATTTGACTACTCTGGTGTAGATGCACTTGGATTATTTGAAGGTACGCACCCTGCCGTGATGCAGAACCGCGTAAATAGGATCAATTGGAAGTTTGACTACGACCTGAGCTACCGCCGTTTCAGCCTGAAAGATAGGATCAGGATGCTTGTGGAACGTATTACCGGCTATCGTCTCTGGGAGTACAAAAACTATGTAATTGTCTGATTATAATACTAGAATCAAGGCCGTTGACTAAAAATCAGGCACCCGATCTAAACAAAAAATAGCACTGTTGGTATATAGTAGAGTAAGTACCAACATATGCATCACACTACTACAAAATATCACTACCTGAGAAAATTTACGCTTGCCGCGTTCGCTGCATCTGCTGTGGCATTGCAGGCCTGCGATAAATTTGAATACAGCCCCTACGAAGTCAGACTCAACGAAGATGAGCGCCTGCTTAATCCTAAAAACATCAGCCGTATTCAGGAACTGAATATTCCTCGGAACACTACTGTTACTTTTGCCCTTATATCAGATACGCAGGGCTTTTACGGAGATACCGAGGCTATTGTAAACCACCTGAACGGGCGCAACGATGTGCAGTTTGTGTTCCATAACGGCGACATTACAGACTTTGGCTTACTAAAAGAGTTCCGGCTGATAAACAAGCGGCTGGGCAAGCTGAAGTTTCCGCTGGTGACAGTCATTGGCAACCACGATGCTACCAACAATGGCAAGCAGGTATACCGCGAAATGTATGGCCCCTATGATTTTAGCTTTACGGCAGGGCACTCCAAGTTTATTTTCCTGAACACGAATAACTGGGAGTTTGATGGCAGTGCTCCGAACCTGGCCTGGCTGGAAACCGAGCTACAGGATCGCGACCAGTACGACCAGGTGTTTGTGCTGTCACATATTCCGCCTAACGATGACTCCTTTGGGGCTGATAAACTGGTGCGTTACCGCGAGCTGATGGACAAGTACAACGTGAGCATGAGCATACACGGGCACGGCCATAACTTTGAAACCTACCAGTTTAAAGAGGGCGGCACCCGGTACATGAACATAGGCGATGCCGATGACGAAGAATATATTGTAATGAAGGCAACCAACAACAGCGTCACGTTCGAGCGGGTATCCGTGGAAACAGAAATCTGATTCTGAATGAAGAAGCACGCACTGAAAGCTATCACCCTTTGTATAGCTTTACTTTATACCGGAAATAGTTTTGCCGGGGAACTGCCCACCGATTCGCTGAAACAGGAGAAACCCTGGTTTGTACCTGACGCTGCTGTGCTGCAGTTTGCCGGCAACATGGGTATGCTGGCCATTGGCCCGGGCTACGAGTTTGCCAAAGAGCGCCTGACAACTGACCTGCTGTATGGGTTTGTACCCAGGTTTGATGCAGATGAGGCCGAGCACCTGCTTACCCTGAAAGGAACCTACAAACCCTGGAAAATTAAGCGCAGGCACGAAATTACCGTGGTACCTGTGCAGGCCGGGCTGGGCCTGAGCTATTATTTCAGCGGTAAATATCCGCTTACCTGGAGCGATAAATACCCGAAAGGTTACTATTGGTGGTCGCCGAAGGTACGGCTGCTGGGCTTTATGGGTACATCTGTCACCAAGAACATCCGTAACAGCAGTATAGAGAAAGTAGGCCTGTATGGTGAACTGGGTACCTACGACCTTGTGGCAACTTCGTGGTTCAAGGAGGAGGGAGCGCTTAAGCTTTGGGAGATCGTGAATATATCGCTTGGGGCAAGGGTAAGTTTTTAAGAGATGCAGCCAATCGGGAAATACATTGTTATAGTTGGGGTTATACTGGTGGTGGTGGGCCTGCTGCTCTGGTTTGCCGGCGACAAACTGCACTGGTTCGGTAACCTGCCCGGCGACGTACGCGTGGAGAAAAAGAATGTAAGAGTTTTTGCACCTTTTACCTCCATGCTGTTGCTCAGCGCACTGCTTTCGTTGCTGCTGTGGCTGTTCCGCAGGTTCTTCTAGGCGCAGCCGTTTTCAGGTTTAGGTATACTTTCCTATCTTGCCGCTAAACTATAAACCAGCTATTCCCGAAGGGTAAACTGCACCAGGGCAAGCGTCTTTCTGCAGCTGTAGCCCT
>DATBUF010000376.1:0-2765 GCA_036516435.1 Pontibacter sp. | reverse complement strand
GAAGGCTGTGTTCCTGTCCGGGTCCAAACGCCACCGCAAATTAGCTGATCTGATTCCATCGCACTACATCGAGCTGCCAAACACCGTATCAGATTACGAGCGTATCATCCACATCACCGATTTTGTAACCAGCCTCACCGATCAGGCCGCCATTAACCTGTACCGTAAAATAAAAGGTATCGAGTTGCCGCGGATGTACTAAGGTTAACTATAAATTAGAAATGATGAATGTTGGGACCAGTGATTAGAGGGATTTAACAGATTTTCAGGATTCTGCTGCTGCTATAGTTGCGGGTATAGTTTTATAGTTTGCGCTCATGTGCTGTTTCGGGCATCCCTATCCGAAACCTCTCTGCTGCGGACTTCCTGGTCCGCGTTTCTACGGCGCCTGCTATAGTTTACAGTTGCTGTTAGTTCATCTCCTTCAAGCTTTCATCCTGAAAGGATCTTAGTTGAAGGAAGTATAGGCCTTGGCTATAACCCACCCCTGCCCCTCCCAGGAGGGGAATTGCTGCTGTTGCTAGAGTTGAGCTTGTAGTTTTATAGTTACTGTGATTACCCCATTCAAGCACTCCCCTTTTATAGAAGGCCCCTACCCCCTAAGAACAGGTGAGGGAGCCTGGCTGTAGTTCTATAGTTATTGAGCTATGGTTTATGTTAGCTGAAGTCTGGGGCTCTGCCCCAGTCGAGTTGCAAACTCGACCTCATAGTAAGACACGGGTTGCAAACCCGCGCCAGCAATCGAGCTTCTGCTACTGCTATAGTTGAAAGTTATAGTTTTATAGTTACAGACCAAGAGCGGACAGGTCGCGACCTGTCCCTACGGGTCTACAACCGCGAGCAAGGCGATGCAACTATAGCTTCTCTAATGAACTATAGCTTAGCTATCGAACTGATCACAGTCTTTGGGTTGAGCGCCTTTGACTTGTTGCGGTGCCGCAGGCAATCCGACGCAGGAGGATAGCAAGAAGGCAGCAGCGCGATGCCCGAAGACGGGGCCTCCCGGCCTAGGAGGGAGCCAAGTAAACTATGAAACTGTAGGTAAGTAAAACCGAGGAAGAACAGGAGCTATGGAATAAAAGGCTTGTTGCCAGTAACAACAGACTTCAACTATAGCATTAGATACTCGCAGGACCTTCGGACGCTACGAGATCTACGGTAACTATAGAACACATAAGATACCTCGGCCGACGCTCGGCATGACAATTAAAAAGTATAGTTCATAAATTCACAGTGGCTGAGGTGCAAACCCCAGCCACTGCTCTAACTATAGATCTTAATGTGCTTCCAGCCAGTTATCACCAACACCTAAACCAACCTCCATTGGTACACTCAGCGGCAGGGCGTTTGTCATAAGTTCTACTATTTTCGGCGTTACAATTTCTACCTCCTCTTTCGGCGTATCAAACAGGAGTTCGTCGTGCACCTGCAGAATCATGCGGGTTTTCAGCTTTTCCTGCTTCAGGTACTCGTGTATGTTGATCATCGCAATTTTGATGATGTCAGCAGCAGTACCTTGTATGGGTGCGTTGATGGCGTTGCGCTCGGCAAAACCACGGATGTTCTGGTTGCGGGAATTGATATCGCGCAGGTAGCGGCGGCGGCCCAGCAGGGTTTCCACATACTCATCTTCGCGCGCCTTGTTGACAGCTTCATCCATGTACTGCTTCACTGCCGGAAACTCCTGAAAATAGGCTTCAATGATGTCGGCTGCTTCGCGGCGCGGAATGCTCAGGCGTTCGGCCAAACCAAAAGCCGAGATTCCGTAGATAATACCGAAGTTAATGGTTTTTGCTTTGCGACGCATCTCGCTATCCACCTGCTCAAGTGGCACGTGAAACACTTTGCTGGCTGTAGAAGCATGGATATCCAGACCGTTCTTGAAAGCTTCTTTCATGGTTGGGTCGCCGCTGAAATCTGCCATAATGCGGAGTTCGATCTGCGAGTAGTCGGCAGAGATGAGCAGGTGCTTGTTGTCTCTCGGAACGAAAGCTTTGCGGATTTCGCGGCCACGTTCGGTGCGTACCGGTATGTTCTGCAGGTTTGGGTTGGTAGAGCTCAGGCGGCCTGTAGCCGTAACAGCCTGGTTAAAGGAGGTGTGTACGCGGCCATCCAGCGAGCAAACCAGCTGCGGCAGTGCATCTACATACGTCGATTTTAATTTGGTGAGCTGGCGATGATCCAGTATCAGTCGAACGATTTCGTGCTCGCCTGCCAGTTTAGATAGAATCTCCTCGCCGGTGGCGTGCTGGCCAGTTTTGGTTTTCTTAACTTTACTCTTGCCGTGCAGCTCCAGCTTATCAAACAAAACCTCGCCTAATTGCTTCGGCGAACCGATGTTAAACTGCTCTCCGGCAATTTCAAAAATGCGCTTCTCAATGCGGATAATTTCACTCTCCAGCTGCGTCGAAATATCAGCCAGCGCATCGGTGTCAATCGTTATTCCTTCACGCTCCACATCGGCAAGTACAGGCACCAGCGGCGTTTCTACTTCATGGAACAGCTTCATCAGGCCACGCTCCTGCAGCAGCGGCTCAAAGTACAGTTTCAGGCGCAGGGTAATGTCGGCATCTTCGCTGGCGTAATCCTTTACCTGCTCCGGCGTCAGGTCGGCCATGTTCAGTTGGTTCTTGCCTTTGGGCCCGATCAGGTCGGTGATCGGGATGGGCGTATAGTTCAGGTACGTTTCGGCGAGCACATCCATGTTGTGGCGCATTTCGGGCTCCAGCAGGTAGTGCGCCAGCATGGTGTCAAACAGCGGGCCC
>DATBUF010000375.1:0-3137 GCA_036516435.1 Pontibacter sp. | reverse complement strand
TGCGGTCAACGCACCTGGAGCAAAAGGCTCCGAGAATCTTAAAATATTGGTCCGGTAGTTCAGTTGGTTAGAATGCCGCCCTGTCACGGCGGAGGTCGCGGGTTCGAGTCCCGTCCGGACCGCTCTTCTAAAGAGCCCTTGAATTGATTTTCAAGGGCTCTTTTTGTTTTATATATTATTTATGCTGTATTTTAGTCAAAAAAGCATATGAAAAAATACGTGCAGTACGGCTGTGGGCTTTCTGCTCCCGAAGGTTGGATTAACTTTGACGCGTCCCCTACTCTCAGGCTACAAAAGCTCCCGGTAGTAGGTAATCTTTTATCTGCAAAACTGAATGTGAAGTTTCCTGATAGTGTACGATATGGAGATATTACGAAAGGCTTACCAGGAATTTCCGATAATTCCTGTGATGGTGTGTACTGCTCTCACGTATTAGAGCACTTATCACTCAGTGATTTCAGAATAGCACTTCAAAATACTTACAGAATACTAAAGCCGGGTGCCATATTCAGATGTGTTGTTCCTGATCTTGAGGTTATTGCAAGATCATACATCAGCCGGTTAGATTCAGAGGACAAAAGTGAGGCCAGTATCCGGTTTGTAAAGGATACTTTGCTTGGGGTTGAGGCTCGTTCAAAAGGAATTAAGGGTGTAGCAACTGGAGTTTTTGGCAACTCACATCACCTGTGGATGTGGGACAACGCTTCGCTAACTGAAGAACTTTATAAAGCAGGCTTCAAAGATGTTCGCAAATGTAGTTTCAATGATTCAGAAGACAGTAGCTTCTCGAAGGTGGAAGATGAATCCCGATTTATTAACGCAGTTGCTTTAGAAGCAATAAAGTAACCTTTAAATAAACTGCACCAGCTTGCGCAAGGGTTTCAGAAAGCGGGTATAGAAGGGTGGATTCAAACCATTGATGCGCCAGGCCCGGTAATCTTCCTGGTTTGCCCGGATACGGTTCTTTAATGTTACGTTGCTCTTGCCTCCTACGCGCATACGCACCAGTACCTCCGGAAGGTAAGTGGTCGAGATATTGTGCTTGTACAGGTAGCGGAGCATAAGTTCGTAATCGGCAGCACTTTTAAAGCTTGTGTTGTACAGCCCAAGCCGCTGGTATACTTCGCGTTTTACATAGAACGTCGGGTGCGGTGGCATCCAGCCGAGTAGAAAGTTCTCTCGCTTATAGTTGCCCGATACCCAGTTGCGCACAACCTTCGCTGTATCTGCTTTCTGCACATAATGCAAGTCGGCGTAAATACTATCGGTATCATGTTTCTTAAAGGCTTCAGCCACCAGCGCTATGCTTTCTGGCGAGTAAAAAATGTCATCCGAATGCAGCAGGCCGATCACCTCCCCCGTAGCCATGCTTATTCCTTTGTTGATGGCATCATACAGACCATTATCCTTTTCAGACACAAATTTGGTGATCCTGTTACCGTAGCCCTGCACTACTTCCACCGTCCCGTCAGTCGATTGGCCATCAACTATAATATACTCCACATCCGGGTACGTCTGCCCCAGCACCGATTCTATGGCATCGGCAATGGTTTCACGATTGTTATAGACGATGGTAATGATGGAGATTTTCAAGGGCTGAATGGTTGAACTGTTAAATGGCAGCTATTGTTGGATAGCTGCTTTATACTATCTGGTGCTGGTAGAGTACGCTGTATGTGCATCAAATCAACTTCAGGTACTATCACAGGCAGGCCTCAAAGGTATAAGCTATATTTCAGGAGCGATAATGCGTTCACGTTTCGGAATGGCAGGGTTTCCCTGGTAAAGCATGTACGGCTCCAGGTCAGTAGTTGCTACCGAACCGGCGGCCAGCACGCTGTGCGAACCACACGTTACTCCCGGGCAAACCATAGCTTTTGCTCCTATCCAGCACCCTTCTTCCAGCACTATAGTTCCTACTATCAGGTCAAAAGTAGCTTTTTTATAGTTATGGCTCCCGGTCAGCAACATAGCGCCCTGGGAAAGCGTTACATTATCTTTTATAATTACCTGTGTCAGGTTATCGATCCAGACGTTCTCCCCTATCCATACATGGTTGCCTATAGTTAGCAGCCAGGGATACTTGATGTTTACGGATGGCTTAATAACAACTCCCTTTCCTACGCTGGCTCCAAACAAGCGCAGCAAAGCTACTTTAAGTGAGCTAAGCGGGTTTATGGGATTCATGAAGAACAACACGTTCACTACAAACCAGAGTAGCCGCTTTATACCGCCTGCACCTGGGTTGTACCAGTCGTTGTTGTATTTTGACAGGTCAACAGAAGGTTGTTGTTCTTCAGTCATGCGAAACTCCAAATAGCGATTTGTTCTGTTGTATGATTTCGTCCGTAATCACGCGTTGTTGCAGGAACCGTTGCGTGCTACTGCTTAGCTCCTGATAAGTAGCATCGTCCATGCTGATGCACTTCTTCAATACCTCTAAAAAGGCTGATTTATCTTCCAGCGCAATGTCCCAGCCAACCTGCTCCTCCTCCAACTTACGCCATGGGGTCTGATCACTGATAATAACTGGACAACCGCTTGCCCAGGCCTCCACAATAACATGCCCATAGTTCTCGCTATAGGTTGGCAACAGCATAAAATGGAAGCTCTTCAGAACCTCTGGTAGCTTGGGGTTTGGTATGGCTCCAGCGTAGAGCACTACGATGTTTGCGGGCAGCCTGCTTATCACCTCCTGGCACTTCTGCCAATATTTTTCATCTTCCACAGGGCCAATAATCGTAAAGTTCACAGTTCTCTGCACCTGTAGTGCTGCTAAAAGTTCTAATGCTCCCAGCAGGTTTTTCTTGGGAGAAATACGGGATAAAAAGAAAAAAGCAGTGTTTTCTGCTGTTTTGATCTTACCCGTGCTGCCAGTACCAGCGGAAGCAATGTTCGTAGCTATCCTGACTTTAGTCTTCCCTCCAAAAGCAGCCCTGATTTCCTCAGCCTCTACCGAAGTTGAAGCATGCCAGGTGATCCCCCGGAACAGACCGGCAAGTTTAGCTCCAAGTAAAAAGAATCGTTTCTTATTCTTCTTCAGGTTTAATGCTCCTGGCCCCAGCATACCACGGGGTGCCAGCACTACCTCCGCGTCTCCCCCGTTCAGTTTATTTGCCAGTAACGGTAACAGCGTA
>DATBUF010000374.1:0-7629 GCA_036516435.1 Pontibacter sp. | reverse complement strand
CTGAATGGCGATGACTTCCAGATCGTATATTCCGACACTCCGGGCATCATAAAGCCGCAATATGCTTTGCATGAGTCCATGATGAGCTTCGTGCGCACCTCGCTGGAAGATGCTGATGTGATTCTTTTTGTAACAGACATTTATGAAAAGCACGATGAGGATGATGTGATCAAGCGATTGCAGCATGCGCAGGTGCCTATTCTGTTGCTGATAAACAAGATTGACCAGGCCTCAGAAGAAGAAGTACAGGAAAAAGTAGCGTATTGGCAGGAAAAGATGAACCCAACAGAAATTCATCCGATCTCGGCGCTGCACAACTTTGGCCTGGATCAACTGTTTCAGCGGCTGTTGCATTACCTGCCCGAGCACCCTGCCTTTTACCCTAAAGATGAACTGACGGATAAGCCGGAGCGTTTCTTTGTGTCGGAGAGTATCCGGGAGAAGATCTTCCTGAACTATAAAAAGGAGATTCCCTATAGTTGCGAAGTTGTAGTGGAGGAGTTTAAGGAAGAGGAAGACATCATCCGCATCAGGGCCGAGATAAGTGTGGAGCGCAAAAGCCAGAAGGGCATTGTGATAGGGCAGAAGGGCGAGGCACTGAAGAAAGTAGGCTCACAGGCCCGTGCCGATTTGGAGACATTCTTCCAGAAAAAGATATTTCTTGATTTATATGTGCGCGTGAACGAAAACTGGCGAACTGACCAAAAGCTGTTAAGGCGTTTTGGTTACAGCGAGTAAGTAGGCGCATGTAGTAAAGCTTCGGGGCAAGGTGCTCCGGGGGCACTTTAACTATTTTATAATTTAATAATGTCAACAAACATTATTGCTATTGTAGGCCGCCCGAACGTGGGTAAGTCTACCTTGTTTAACAGGCTTGTCGGCCGTCGGCAGGCTATCATGGATAACGAAAGCGGCGTAACCCGCGACAGAAGCTATGGCCACGGCGAGTGGTGCGGCAACTTTTTTACAGTAATTGATACCGGTGGCTACGTGCACGGCTCCGATGATATTTTTGAAGGAGAGATAAACAAGCAGGTTGAACTAGCTATTAAAGAAGCGGACGTGATCCTGTTTATGGTGGATGTGGATGCGGGCCTTACCAGCCTGGATGAAGAATTTGCCAATGTACTACGCCGTAGTGATAAACCAATACTTTTAGTAGCAAACAAAGCAGATACCAACGCCCGCGCACACCAGGTAGGCGAGTTTTATGCTTTGGGTATTGCCGATGAAATTCATGCTATCTCCTCGCAGAGCGGTTCCGGTACAGGCGATTTGCTGGATGAAGTGGTAAAGCACTTTAAAGACAAAGGTATAGAAGATCCGGATGCGGGCATTCCTAAAATAGCTGTGCTGGGAAGGCCGAATGTAGGCAAATCATCATTCGTGAACCTGCTGCTGGGGCATGAGCGTAACATTGTGACCGATATTGCCGGTACCACACGCGATGCCATTCATTCGCGCTACAATGCTTTTGGTAAGGAGTTCATTATAGTGGATACTGCTGGCTTACGCCGCAAGAGCAAAGTGAGCGAAGATATCGAGTTTTACTCGGTAATGCGATCAGTGCGTGCCCTGGAAGACTCAGATGTGTGTATTGTGATGCTGGATGCGACACGCGGCATAGAGGCGCAGGACGTGAACATCATTACCCTGGCTGAAAAGAACCGCAAGGGGATCGTAATCCTGGTAAACAAGTGGGACCTGATTGAAAAGGACACACATTCTACCCGCAAGTTTGAAGAAGAGATACTGGAGCGCATTGCACCTATAAAGTATGTGCCGGTTATTTTTACCTCAGTACTGACGAAGCAGCGTATACACAAGGCTATAGAGGTGGCCATGGAAGTGTATTATAACAAAACACAGAAGATACCTACCTCTAAGCTTAACGATGCCCTGCTGCCAGACATAGAGCGCTACCCGCCACCAGCTACAAAGGGTAAGTTTGTGAAGATAAAGTACGTGACGCAGTTGCCAACACACAACCCGACTTTCGCTTTCTTCTGTAACCTGCCGCAGTACATTAAGGAGCCGTATACCCGTTACCTGGAGAACAGGATAAGAGAGCATTTCGGGTTTGAGGGAGTGCCTATCAGAGTGCTGTTTAAGAAGAAATAAAAAATATCTCTGAAAGCATACCTTCATTAAAATATAGTTATATATTTGTAACTCGTTTTCAAAAAAACAACAAAACACCATGAAAAAAGTATTCGGTTTATTATTCGTTGCTGGTCTGTTCGCTTTTGCATCTTGCAACAACGCTGAAGAAACAGCTACTGAGACAGAAACTACTGAGACTACAGTAGAAGAGACAGTTGTAGAAGATACTACTGCTGTTGAAGTTGATACTACTGCAACTCCAGTTGATTCAGCTGCTACTCTGTAATCAGCAACAGTAACCGCCCGGCGTATGGCCGGGGAAGAAAAAGGCACCTGTACCAGGTGCCTTTTTTGCTTTATACAACTATATAGCTTTATACGCGTATTGGGTGGCATGCCTGCGGAAAGCACCTGTGTTACCTGCCGTAGGCATAAACAACGTTCAACCTAAACCGAATACATCATGAAAAAGCCAATTTTTATGTTACTGGCCACTGGCCTGTTTGCATTTGCATCCTGCGACTCTCCTGCTGAGAACAGAGCTGAGGAGAATGCTGAACAGATGGAAGATAACGCCGAAGAAGCAGCTGACAACATGGAGGATGCTGCCGATGATATGACAGATACTACCGCTACAATGTAAGAGATTGTACTAAACTATAAAGGCGACCTGACCGGGCCGCCTTTATAGTTTAATTAAGCGCCAAGGCGGCGCTGCATCATGTTGTTTATAAGAGCATAAAGGTTTTTAGGAGGCAGGGTGCGCCAGTTTACCAGTTCCAGGTTGCCGCCATAGTTCAGGTAATAGTCGAGGTTATAGTTCTTCATCTCACTTAGTACAAAGTCCTGGAACCCGATCGCCACAATCCAGCCATCTTCTACATCCTCGAACCACTCCTCATAGTAAGAGTCGTCGGAGCCATGAAAGTTGAACACGTTCTCACCGATAAGGATGAAATGTTTGATCCCTTCCTGCACCATGGGGTCGATGATGTTGCGCTTCAGCTTCATGACATCGTTGTGGAGCGTGTCATTCCATTCACCTATAAACTCTATCACAGCAAAGCCCAGGTCATAGTCTGCGAAAAGTATCTTCAGGAACAGCGTTTCTGATTCAATATCGTCCCATTGCGGGTGTATGTAGTAGCCGTAAATGGCATGCGTGTAGTGCGACAGACTGTTTTCGGCGCCAAACAAGGGCGAACGCGGATCTTCTGAAGCCGAGTATAGTTCCAGCCAGTTATAAAAAGGCTCTATCGTATGCATAAAAGTAAAATTCTGACGTTTAAAATAACACAGGTTGCCCCCGAGCCGGAGCCTGAGCAGCTGCAAAATACCTGTTTCAGCTTTGAGATATACTACTGCTGTAAACTATAGTTGTGGCATCAGAGTATAGTATAACCAGCAACTAAGCAGACAACTGTTATCTACATAGTGCTGGCTGCAGCCAGCTTTTACCCTTACATTATATGCTACCAGTTAATTCCATTTTGCGAGCCTTGCTTATAGTTTTTGTGTTCCTGCTGGCACAGCCACTAAGAGCAGCGGACGCTGACTATATCAAAACGTACCATCCTGTTATACACGAAGCCGAACTGCTGGTGCTGCGCAAAGATTACAAGGCAGCACTGGATAAGTATAGGCAAGCGTTTCATGCTGTGCCAGAGCCTTTTGCCCGCGATTATTATAATGCTGCCGTGTGTGCCATGCTCACCGAAGATCCTAAGCTAACGATAGGTTACCTGGAGGAACTGGCGCTGAAAGGAGTGGAACTCTCTTTTATAGAAAAGCAGGAGGTTTTTAAGCCACTGCAGGATACCAAGGAGTGGGAAAAGTTTAAGAAGAAGTACCCTAAAAATCATAGAAAATTTAAACGAAAGGCTGACCTGGACTTAAGAGCCGATCTGGACGAACTATACGCCCGCGATAAATACTTCAGGTTGGCAGAAGGCGGCTTGCGCGTTTACGCCGACACGCTCCGTAAAATAGAGAATGACAATGTAGACATCCTGCTTCGGACCATTGTGAAGCACGGCTACCCTGGCGAAAAGCTGATTGGTGTTGGCGACACGATAGAGCAGCTCCCCCGGTTCAGTATTGTGATAGAACGGCAGACCAAAGCAAAGAAAGGCTTCGACTTTACACCCATACTACTGGAGGCTGTGCAGCAAGGCCGTTTAGCCCCACAGGCAGCCGCCTACCTGATGGAGGCCCAGCAAGGGCAACGGATCTATAAAACAATAGCACTGGTAAAAGTAGCCTGCACCAATGCAAAGGATTGTGCCGGTGATAAAAAGCTGAAATCGCTGAACAAGTACCTGGTAGAAAACATAAGCGCCAGGGAGGAAGATAAAGTGAATGCCCTTCGTGCTGAGTTAGGGTTGGAGCCGTTGGCTGATTACCGTAAAAAGGTGCTCTATAGTTTGCAGGACAAGCGGTTCAAGCTAGCCAATACCTGGTCTGTAAAGAACTATATGGTGCCCAGCAAAGAGGCAGCAAAGGTGCTGATGGATGGCTTTGTAGTAGCGGAGGCGGCACTAGCCGTTGAATAACAGGTCTAGCTACGCTGTCTGTTTTTGTAAGCTTCTATAGCTGCGCGCACATTGCCGTGCTCTTTCAATAATACTTCTGCCTCGGTCCGGGGCAACTGTAGTTCTTCCATCAGCATGCGGGTACCACGGTCTACAAGCTTCAGGTTTGAAAGCTGCATATCTACCATCTTGTTCCCCTTTACGCGACCCAGCCGGATCATGGTGGAAGTAGTGAGCATGTTAAGTGCCAGCTTTTGTGCAGTGCCAGCCTTCATGCGGGTGCTGCCGGTTACGAACTCAGGCCCGGTAATAACCTCAACCGGGTAATCAGCCTCGGCGGCTACGGCGCTGCCGGCATTGCAAACAATACAGCCTGTAGCTATGCCGTTTTCACGGCAGGCCCTTAAGCCACCAATTACGTATGGCGTTCTGCCCGAAGCAGCGATTCCTACCACAATATCTTTAACAGTAATATCGTATTCCTGCAGGTCTTTCCAGGCTTGCGCCTCATCGTCTTCGGCAAACTCCACTGCCTTCCGGATGGCAGTATCGCCACCGGCAATGAGGCCTATTACCATGCCGTGCGGCACACCATAGGTTGGCGGGCACTCCGATGCATCTACCACGCCTAAACGCCCGCTGGTACCCGCCCCAATATAAAACAACCGCCCGCCCTGCTGCAAACGTTCTACAGTGGCATTAACCAGCTGCTCCAGTTGGGGAATAGCTTTTTCTACAGCTAAGGGTACTGTTTTATCTTCCTGGTTTATACTCTCCAGTAGCTGGCGCACCGGCATGTGTTCCAGGCGGTCGTAGTTAGATGCTGATTCGGTAGTAGACACTCGTATTAATTATGAATGTTGAATTTAGAATTATGAATTAGGCTGAAACTATAGTTAAGCTTTATTGTGAGCTTCAGACTCCTGCAGTAATTCCTGGTGATAGTTAATCAGGCCCTCGCTTGGGCTTTGAATAATGGTGCCCACATGCAAGCCATACTTTTTAGCTGCTGCCTTCAGAATATCACTGAAATGGAAAGCAATGGAACCTACAAAATTTACAGGAAGCGTCATGTGATCATTGTACTTGAGTACATGTCGCTCAAAGAACAGTTCAAAGCTTTCGTAGATCATCTCTTTTATAACCGGATGCTTGCGTTTGTCGTGCATGAACTTGGCGAAGGTAGCCATATAGCGGCTCGGCACTTCAGCACCATACAGGGTATCCAGAAATGTGTCTTTTGAAAGACTATAGGTATTCTTTAGCGATTGAGCCAGCTCATCGGGTAACTCTCTGTAGAAATATGCTCTGATGAGCAGCTTGCCCATGTAAGCGCCACTGCCTTCGTCGCCCAGCAGGAATCCAAGTGAAGGAACATTGTCTATAATCGCGGTGCCATCGTAGAGGCATGTATTGGAACCTGTGCCCAGAATACAGGCGATGCCCGGTTTGTGTCCACAGGCGGCACGTGCGGCACTTAGCAGGTCGTGCTCTATGTGTATCTCGCTTTGGGGGAACAGGCGCTGCAGCGCATCTGAAACCCGCGCACTACGGGCAGGTGAGCTGCACCCGGCTCCATAAAAGTAAATAGCTGACGGGTTTTTGTACTGCAACTGTGGGAGCAAGGACTTTGCCAGTTCGTCGTATATTTCGTCCGCCTCCTGGTACATGGGGTTAAAGCCAACTGTCTGCACATTCTGCAGTACCTCGGTGGCTGTTAAGATATTCCAATCTGTTTTAGTAGATCCGCTATCTGCAATAAGAACCATAATAAAGTATTTATTTTGCTGGAAGTACCCGACTAGCAGGAGGTATTACCAGCACCTGAGTTTTAAGTACGGTATATTGAGCTTTTTACCAGCCCAACTGCTTCAAATTTATCAAAAACAAATTCAGTATGCGGGGCATCTTTCAATTCTTCGGTTAAATCCTGCCCGGCCCAGTGCTCATAGTGCTTGCCTGCACGCCATAGCCTTGATTTTCGAACATCATAGATTATGCCTTTATATGCCACCCATACTTCGTCGCGGTCCTGCCCGTTGCGCAGGGCAAGTTGTTGCAGGGTGTATTCAGGAAGAGTCATTTTTCTTGATTTGGGAATTTGAAGATGTAAAGATGGCTATAGTTCTGGAGCTAAGTAAGGCTGTCAGGTTGATTTTGAATACTGCTTCAAACTATAGTTCCCTTTATGTGCCAGTCTACAAATCTCCACATCTCCCAAGTTGTAAAGTTATCCTATCCGTGCCTGTGTCAGAATCCAGCGGTTAGGAACTTCGCCATTGGTAGCCTGCAGGTAGTCTTCGTAGCTGCAGGGCACAATGTGCGGCAGCTTGCCCTCAGAGAGTGATTCTACCTCCAGCCACCATTTCTCAGACTGCTTGCTCTTGTAAAATACCATGCGGTCCGGAGTGTCGTTAAAGGCTACAGCGTATTTGGTAAACTGGCTGCCTGTAAAGCTGATCTCGTTTTTGCGGTGGTAAAAGCCTTCAATAAAGTACCAGATCATGGTGGCTATAGTTGTGGCAGTCAGGTCACGGCTATCAAGGGCCGGGTTGTACTCGTAAATTCCTAACGAGGTCAGGTTATCGTTCAGGCCGGCGTACCAGCACAGCTGGCAGGCCTCCTCGCCGGTAAGGCCGAAGGGGTTAGCTGGCTCATAGCCTGGCGCATCCTGGTACCTGATAGCCGAAATATCTATAGTTAGCAAGTCGGCCAGGCGTACGACAGGCTCCATCTCCTGCACATTGCGGTGCACTTCGCCTACGCGGTAAGCCTCAAAATGCAGTTTCTCCAGGGTTGCCATTACCTCTGGCTCTACCAGGTAAGACTGATACCCGATCTGGCCCAGGCTGAACAGGTAGTTCGGCTCATGCATCAGTATCTGGCGCAGCTGTTTTTTGTTCGGGGTAGCCTCGGCATCCTCAGTCATGTCCACGCTGCTATCTATAGTTACCATGTTTACCACCCGCTCCAGGTGCTCGTAGCCCATAAACTG
>DATBUF010000373.1:0-4346 GCA_036516435.1 Pontibacter sp. | reverse complement strand
CACATTGTAACACCGGCTATGCACATGTCTAAAAAAGACATTGCCGACCTATTTGTACGCAAGCTGAACATAGCCCCAACCGACGATGCACAGGAACTGGTAGGTGTAGCCCGCCGCCTGCTCCGCGAGAAGTACACTTCCGCTGAAGTGGGCATAACCGGCGGCAACTTTCTGCTGGCAGATGTGGGCGGCATAGCTGTAACCGAGAACGAAGGGAACGGGCGCTTATCCACCGCTTTCCCGAAAACGCACATTGCTATAGTTGGCATCGAGAAAATGTTGCCCTCCATTATGGACCTGGATCTGTTCTGGCCCCTGCTGAGCACCAGCGGAACCGGGCAGAATGTAACTGTATACAACACGGTATTTACAGGCCCGCGGCAACCTAACGAGAAAGATGGCCCGGAAGAAATGTATGTGATCCTGCTGGATAACGGCCGTACCGAGCTGCTGGCGCTGCCCGAAAAACGCGAAGCTCTGAACTGTATCCGTTGCGGTGCCTGCCTGAACGTGTGCCCGGTATACAAAAACATTGGTGGACATACGTACGAGAGCACCTACAGCGGCCCGATTGGTTCGGTACTGACACCGCACTACAACGGCATGGCCGAGAATAAGCACCTGAGCTTTGCCAGTTCTTTGTGTGGCGCCTGTACTTCAGTTTGCCCGGTTAAGATCAACATCCACAACCTGCTGCTGCTTAACCGCAAACAAAGCGTGGACATGGGCCTGGCCGATAAACAGGAAAAGACAGCTTTCAAGTTTTGGTTAAAAGCCATGAAGAGCCGCAGGCTGATGAACATGGCTCCGGCTGGCATCAAGAACTATGTGGTAAAATACATTCTGAAAGATACCTGGAGCAAGCGCCGCGAGCCTATGAAGATCGCACCAAAATCGTTTAACCAACTCTGGAAAGACAGGTCTTGATTGTTGAATTGTTGAACGAAATAATTCTCACCGATTATCCATTTATCTTTCAACTGTAATCCTGTCAATCTATAGATCCTGCAAATCCTGATTCGGACATAAGTAAAACGGCCTGCAACTATAGCAGGCCGTTTTAGTTTAGCACATTGTCCGGGTTGTCACCGTTATCAGCTTCGTTCATGGCACGCTATAGTTAGAAGATAGCTGCATGGCCCGGCTGGCGCTGAAATACGGTTACATCGTTAATATCCTGTAGTTTGCAGACAAAGCGGGTCATGCGCTCTACCCCGAAACCAGCTCCGGCAGTCTTGGGCAACTCGCCACGTCTGGCAACTTCCAGGTAATCTTTGAAGACTTCTCTGTTGGCACCTGTTTCTGACATGCGCTTTAACAGCTGCTTATACTCATTCTCGCGCTCTGCCCCTGATAAACCTTCGCCAAAACCTTTAGGCCAGATCAGGTCATAGTTCAGGTAAGTACCCGGGTGCGCCTGGTCTTCTTTGTCATAAAACTCGCGTTTGTGGTTCAGCAGCCAGAACGGCGTATTAGTCCTTTCAGACTGTATCATTTCATAATCCGGGCCGAGGGCAGCTTCCAGTTCTTCGGTGCGGTAAACGGGCCATTTTCCGTACAGCGGCAGCAGTTCACCGCGGAGTTCCAGCAGCAGTTCAGGCAATTCTTCGTTCAGGCGGGCAAACACAAAGTTCACCAGGTCTTCCATAAAGGCCATCACGTAAAAACGATCCCGGTTCTTAAATTCAAAGTCTATCTGCGTAAACTCAAACAGGTGGCGGCCCGTCCGGGCACGGTCAGCAAACTCCAGGCGCACGTTCGGCGACACAATGTAAATGCTGTCCAGTTCCGGGTGCATCAAGGCCAGTTGTTTATGAAAGATCATTGACTTGGTAAGGCTCCAGTGCCTGTCAGCGTAGGCAATGCTGGCATCTACCACCCCATTGTTCAGCGGGTCCGTAATCGGTGACAGCATAAGGGGCATGAGCTGCGTCAAACCTTTTCTGTACATAAATTCGTGTGTGGCGCGCACAATGCCTTGTTGTACGCGCAGCACACCTGGCAAAGCAGGCCGGCTCAGGCGTGTTATCACATCATCCAGTTCTTTTGTCTCTTTCAGCGCTTCTGCTTGCATCATTATAGTTGCTTTAGTTTAAAAACATTACTGCCGCTACGCACGCTAGCCTGCATAACGACAGCTCAATTTTACTTCCTTATCAAAAATAATTTCATATGCTTGCGAATATTTCAATTACAGATAACCTAAATTGCTAACTAAGCAAAACGTGTTGTTATTTAACTATATGAATTACCAAATTGATAACCTGGATAAGGAAATCCTGAAAGCGCTGATGCAGGATGTGCAGCGGCCTTACACGGAGATAGCAAAAGACCTGGGTGTTTCAGGTGGAACTATACATGTGCGGATGCGGAAGCTAACAGAGATGGGCGTGGTAACCGGCTCCGAACTGAAAGTAAATGCTGCCGCGCTGGGTTATGACATCTGCGCGTTTATCGGGGTGTTCCTGGAGAAAGGCTCAGCTTACCGGGATGCCGTAGAGCAGATGCGCCAGGTACCTGAAATCGTGGAACTGCACTATACCACCGGCTCTTATAGTATGTTCCTGAAAATAATCTGCCGCGATACCCAGCACCTGCGCCAGGTACTGAACGAGAAGATACAGGTACTGCCGGGCGTGCAGCGCACTGAAACCTTTATATCGCTGGAAGAAAGTATAGCCCGCCAGATAACGATAGCATAAAAAAGCCGCCTGAACTATGGATACAGGCGGCTTTTCTATAGTTTATAGTTTCAATAGTTATTTCAGTTTCTGCAGCGCAGCGCGCATCCTGCTGAGTGAGTCCTTAATATCCTCCAGCGAAGCACCGCCTACTGATAAACGGAACCAGTTGAGATCTGCCCCCGAACCAAACGCTGAGAATGGAACTACTGCCAGCTTCGCCTCTGAAAGAATGTAAAACGTAATGTCTTTGCTGGTTTGCAGCACATCGCCTGCTGGTGTTGTTTTACCGGCCAGGTCCATTTTTACAGACAGGTAAATGGCACCCATCGGGGCAATAGCATCCACAGCGAAGCCTTCCTGCTGCAGGTCTTTGAAGCCGTTATACAACACATCTAAGCTGGCCTGTATTTTCTGCTTCAGGTCGGTCATAAAGCTGTTTACCTGTTCAGGCTGCTTCAGGTACGCTGCTGTTGCCATCTGCTCGGCTTTAGGAGCCCAGGCACCCACGTGGCCAAGTATAGCTTTCATCTTGTCCATAACTATAGTTGGGCCGTAAGCATACCCTACACGCACACCTGTAGCGGCAAAGCTCTTCGAAATACCATCGATGTACACCACGTAATCGCGTAGCTCGGGGCGCAGGTTTACCGGGTCAAAGTGCTGGGCATTGCCAAACGTGAGCATCCAGTAAATCTGGTCGTACAGCACGTAAAGCGGCTTCTCCCCTGCAGCGCGACTCTTATTCTCCTCTACTACCAGGTCACAAATCTCCTGCAGGTCCTTTTTAGCGAACATAGTGCCGGTCGGGTTCAGCGGAGAGCACAGCGCCAGCAGGGTAGCTCCCTTCAGGTGCGGTGCTACATCGGCAGCAGTGGGCATGAAATTATTTTCCGGCTTGGTCTCTACCATTATGGGTGTTGCCCCGGATAAGTGGCAGTAGTGGTTGTTGTTCCACGATGGGGTTGGGAATACGACCTTGTCGCCCGGATCTACTAAAGCCAGGTAAGTGGCATAGATCAGCGGACGCGAGCCACCTGCTACCAAGATGTCATTCTCGGGATAGGTCAGGCCAAGTTTCTCTTCTGTAAAAGCAGTAACAGCTTTGCGAAGTACCGCCACGCCATTGGCAGGAGGATAATTGGTATGTCCTTCGTTATAGGCGGTGGTAATGCCTTCTTTCAGTTCCTGCGGAATAGGATAGATGCTGGGATCGAAGTCGCCTATAGTTAGGTTACAGATCTGCTCTCCACGTGCGATCATGGAGTTTACCTCACCGGCCAGTTTTATAATTTCTGACCCGATCAGGTTTTGAGCCATTTTTGAAACGGTCATGCTACGATGGGTTTAGTTACCGCAAGTTACGATTTCTGGAAAAGTATAGCAGTCACGATGTATAAAAAAGCACGAATAACAGCAAATTTTATAGTTCACGCGCTCACTTTAAAAGGTATAACAGAAACTATAGAAACTATAGGAGTTACCGAAATTCCCCTCAAGAGTAGGGTCGTTTCATTCTCTTTTTTTGTCATCCTGAAAGGATCTTGTGAGCCCGTAGCATCAGCTTAACCTCCGGGGCAGGGGCCCTCTTTCGCCACCAAGATTCTTAACAGAATGACAGTAGGTGTTGGACCTGTTTTCTTAGAATGAAGCGACACTGCATTT
>DATBUF010000372.1:0-2031 GCA_036516435.1 Pontibacter sp. | reverse complement strand
AACCTCATCATCTACCTGCTTATTTTTTCATCTCTTATCTGGAGCGGCTCCCGGGGGCAAACGGTTGCAGTAGTAGTGTTCCTGGTAACCGTGTTTCTATCCAAGCGTCATAAAACGGCAGGTCTGCTGGTTTCTGCCCTGATCGGGATTATGCTTATAACAGTGGATATTGACATTGTTGCCATTGCACATGCCTTAGGGTTTGAGAACTATTTAAGAGTTGATACCTTAGAAGCTGGTGGTGGCAGGGTAGTAGCCCGTGAATTTGCTTGGGAACAGATTCAAAAAAACTTCTGGATCGGCAGAGGTTTTAGTTATACTGAGTGGATCTACGGCCAGCACTTCTGGGAGCTCAGTATGCGGGGGCATGAGGGCAACGCACACAATGCCTTCCTTACAGTCTGGCTGGATACCGGGCTTATAGGGCTAACTCTGTTTATAGTAGGATGGGGAACTTTGTTTCTAAAAGCTGCTAAAAACTCTTACCTGGCATTCCCTATTGCCTTTGCTGTTATTGCTTCCAACATGGTGGAGTCCTGGCTGGCGGCATCGCTTAACCCGTTCACCATACAGGTATTGATGATACTGACGCTGCTTATTTATATTGTGAAAGATGAACGGGTCGTTTTACCAGAGTCTGAACCTGTGAGCGCGCCAAGGTTGCCTGTTTTCCAGCCACGTAGTAGCAAGCTATAGTTTTTAGCCTTGTGAGAAGTGGCGAAATTACGTATCAAATGAAGACTAGAATCCTGTTTCTGTATACCGAGCTTGCCGGGTATTTTTTGTCCTGTATTAAAGCGCTTACCGAGGAACATGTGGTAGAAGTGCATCTTGTGCGCTGGCCGGTAAATAGCGAGGCACCATTTCAGTTTGCTATACCTGATGGAGTGCGGGTGTACGAAAAACAGGTGTACAGCCGTGAGCAGCTGGTCGAGTTAAGCCACACAATTAACCCTGCTCTGGTTTTCTGCAGCGGCTGGATGGATAAGGAATACCTGGCCGTGGTCCGGTCTTTTAAAAAACAGATACCAGTACTGGTAGGGATGGACAACCATTGGCAGGGTACCCTTAAACAGCAACTAGCGCGCGTAGTGGCACCATTTACCTTACAGCGACTTTTCACACATGCCTTTGTAGCTGGTGCTCCGCAAAAGGCGTATGCACTTAAGCTGGGTTTTAAAGATCAGCTTATTCTGCAAGGGTACTATTCTGCTGATGTACCATACTTTCACGCGGTCTACAGGCAGGCAAGTGCTGTAAAAGGGAGTGTATTTCCGAAACGTTTTATCTATGTAGGCCGGTATGTACCGCAGAAAGGGATAACAGACTTGTGGCAGGCCTTCATACAACTGCAGGAAGAGCAGCCAAATGAGTGGGAACTCTGGTGCCTGGGAACAGGGCCGTTGGAAGCTACGGCCGCGCAGCACCCGAAGATCAGGCACATCGGTTTTGTGCAGCCTGCAGATTTGCCGCAGTTCATTAGCCAGACAGGTGTGTTTGTATTACCTTCGCATTTTGAGCCTTGGGGGGTGGTGGTACACGAGTTTGCAGCTGCCGGCTTCCCGTTGCTTTGCAGCGATGCCGTAGGGGCTGCCACAGCCTTTCTGAAGGATGGAGTAAACGGCTATAGTTTTAAAGCAGGAGATGTAGGTGCCTTAAAGTGTGCCATACAGCATGTTGTGTCCTTGAGCGAACAGGAACTACAGCAAATGGGGGAAAAAAGTGCAGCGTCTGCTTTGCAGAACACGCCATCTATTTGGGCGGAAAAGTTGATGGGACTCCTGCAGCCGGAACATGCCACGACTTCACAGCATCATCCGGACTTTTGAGAGGGTAATCATTAAAGCAGCTTATACCAACAGGTTATAAGCTTGACGCCATAGCAGCTTTTTACTATGTATAAGAAAGAAGAAAGTTGTTTAATTTAATAACTTCGTTGCTCTTACTGCTCTTCCGGATTTGCAATCCGGAAGCAATTATTGTAAGGATTTGCAATCCGATTTTAGCTTTTACATTGCCTGTTGCTAGCCT
>DATBUF010000371.1:0-3422 GCA_036516435.1 Pontibacter sp. | reverse complement strand
AAACAGTCCTTTGTCAGCAAAAATGCGCAAACTTTCGATGGATGAACTTAACCGCGAGTCGGTTGAAGAATTCAAAAATAAGAAAAAAATACCGTTAGTCTTGGTGCTGGATAATGTTCGGAGCCTGAATAATGTGGGTTCTGTGTTCCGCACCGCCGATGCGTTTATGGTAGAGAAAATTTACTTGTGCGGCATTACCGGTACCCCGCCTCATCGCGATATTGAGAAAACTGCACTGGGCGCAACGGAATCGGTGGAGTGGGAGCACGTGCCCGATACACTAGAACTGGTAAAACAACTGAAGGAGCAAAACTATAAGATCGGGTCGGTAGAGCAGGCTGAGAACAGTCTAAAGCTGAATGATTTTAACCCGGAGCCGGGCCAGCACTACGCACTCGTGCTGGGCAACGAAGTATTTGGCGTAGAGCAGGAAGTAATCAATCATTCTGATTTTGTGCTAGAGATTCCGCAGTTCGGCACCAAGCACTCGCTTAACATCTCAGTGGCTACCGGCGTAGTGGTCTGGGATTTCCTGAGCAAGCAACTATAGCTGCTTTTCTACAGGCGCAAACTATAAACGCTGCAGCCTCCGGCTTCCCTTGCTAGAGCTGCAGCGTTTATAGTTTAGCCACCGTTACTTCCTTTCAGGATGCATCCCCTCCGGCACCAGGCTGCGGAGGTAGTCGTAAGTGGCGTATTGTGCCCGCACCTGCTCTGCTGTAGTTGGCGCTGCGTAACTGTTATCCACATACCGGGCTTTGGTATTGTCGGCCCGCTGCAGGTCTATGATCGTGCGGATCTGCTGTACCAGGTTCTGCTGGTACAGCGGGAATGCAACTTCTACCCTGCGGTTCAGGTTGCGCGTCATCCAGTCGGCAGAGGCCACGTAGTACTTCTCGTCGCCGTTGTTATGGAAAATGTACACCCGCGCATGCTCCAGGTAGCGATCTACAATACCTTTTACCGTAATATTTTCGCTCAGGCCCTCAACACCCGGAACAAGGCAGCAGATTCCCCGTACCAGCAGCTCAATCTTTACCCCCGCCTGACTGGCGGCATATAGTTTCCGCATCATCCTGTCATCCTGCAGGGCATTCATTTTCAGGATCATTGATGCTGGCAGCCCGTTCTTTGCATTTCTGATCTCCTGGTTAATAAGATCGGTAAAGTGCTCGCGCATGCTGATAGGTGCTACCAGCAGGTGCTTAAACTTCTTGTCGGGTTGCCGGTCAATCAGGAAATTGAAAACCTGCTCCACATCTTTGGTCAGGCGTTTATCGCAGGTAAACAGGGCATGATCGGCGTAGATTTTAGAAGTATCCTCGTTATAGTTGCCGGTGCTCAGGTAGGCGTAATTTACCAGCTTGCCCTTTTCATTGCGCGTAATCAGCCCCAGCTTAGAGTGCACCTTCAGGTCAGGCATACCCAGTATAACGTTGGCGCCGGCCTTCTGCAGTTTACCCGCCCAGTACATGTTCGACTCCTCATCGAAGCGGGCTTTGAGCTCTACCACCACCGTTACCAGCTTGCCGTTTTTAGCTGCCCTGGCAAGCGCCTTGGCAATAGCAGACCCATCGGCCACACGGTAGAGCGTAGCGCTGATAGCCGTTACCGCAGGGTCATCTGCTGCCTCTTGAAACAGCTTTACAACGTAATCGAACGACTGGTAAGGATAATGCACCAGAAAGTCCTGCTTCTGCATGGCGGCTATAATACTCGGCTCCTGCTCTAACTCCGGATGCACCAGCGTTGGTTGCGGCTCATATTTAAGGTTGGGCAGGTTAAAGTCCGGAAACTGGAAGAAGTCGCGGAAGTTGTGGTATTTACTGCCTTCTACCAGCTCTTCTGTTGTGATGCCGGTATGTGCCATCATAGCATCCAGCAGTTCCTGTGGTGTTTCAGGGTCGTAGAGCAGGCGCGAAGGCGTACCGATTTCCCGCTTCTTCAGGCCTTTCTTGATCTTGGTCATCAGGTTAGCCGATACATCTTCCTCAATGTCCAGCTCCGCATCCCGCGATACTTTTACAGCATAGGCCTCAAACTGTGTGTACTCCGGAAACAGCAACGGCAGGCACGCCCGAATGGCATCATCAATAAACATGACGTACCGGTTGCTTTTCTGTGTCGGCAGTTTTATAAAGCGGCTTCCGTGCTTTTTGGCAGGCACCTCCAGCATGGCCTGCTGCGTAGGTTTAGCACTTTCTTTTTTGGCGCCACTCATCTGCACGCCAAGGTATACGGTCTGGTCTTTCAGGAAGAAGTGCGTTTCCGTTTCGTCCATGAGCATGGGTACCAGTAGCGATTGCAGATGCTCTTTAAAATAAGCCGTGATGAATTTCTTTTGTGCAGTGCTAAGGTCGTGCTCTGTTAGCAGGTGTATTTTTTCCTTTTTCAGATCAGCCAGTATGCCCACCCGGAAAACTTGGCCAAACTCATCCTGCTGGCGCTTTACTTCTTCCAGTACCAGGCTCAGGGTTTCTGCAGGGTCATCGTCGAGTTTTTCCAGGGTCTTGGGTTTTAGGCGCACCAGTCGCTTTAGTGTGGCTACGCGCACTTTAAAATACTCATCCAGGTTAGATGAGAAAATAGCCATAAACTTGATGCGTTCCAGCAAAGGCACCTGCTTGTCGCGGGCCTCCTGCAGTACTCTATAGTTAAAAGCAAGCCAGCTGAGCTCCCGGTTTATAAACTTAGGCGCTACCTGCGGCTTTTTCTTTTTTTCTTTTTCCATCTTGATATAGTTTGTGCTGCTCCCGGGCAAGGTGCAGCAGATAGGGTATAGTATTACTTCGGACTATCGCCTTATTTATAGTTCTTAGGGAAATCGAAGAACAGGAAGTCGGCATTGTCGCGGCTGATCTCATACCAGCTCTCGCAGTCAAAGGCCAGGGCTATAACACCGGCAGTCGGGATGCTGCTTATTGTTTCCGGCGAAAGCAGGTTGGCAAACTCTGTCAGGGCTTCGTTATGACCTACCAGCATCACGCTTTCATGTTCTACAGGGGTTTCCTGCACAACCTCCAGCAATGTGTTTTTATCGGCACCGTAAATGCGTTCGTCTATCACAATATCGTCGGGGTTGTAGCCCAGTTCCTTGCCTACCAGGTTGGCTGTGGTGATGGCACGTACCGCCGGGCTCGAAATAATCAGCCCCGGCAGCACCCCACGCGAAGCCAGCTCACGGCCTATCAGGGGGGCATCGTCCCGCCCCCGCTTGTTCAGCGGCCTGTCGTGGTCACTCAGCTCTTCAAATTCCCAGCTCGACTTGGCGTGTCTCAGGATATACAATGTCTTCATGGGGTCAGGGTTCAATCAGCAACTATAGCATATTCGGGAGTTGCTATACATCTGTGTCTTTACTGGAAGTGCCTGAAAATAGTTGTGGTAGTGGTTGTGTCTGATGCAGGCTGCTTAGCTATAGT
>DATBUF010000370.1:0-4574 GCA_036516435.1 Pontibacter sp. | reverse complement strand
AGGCGCATAAAAAAAGCCTGTAAGGCAGCTTTGGGGCTACAACTTACAGGCAATTAAAATCACTTGGGTTTTTACCTAGAAGAAATCAGATAGCCTGGTAATCCATCAGGCCTAAGCGCATCTGGAAAACCTGCGCAATGCTGGTCGCTTTCTGCTTTATTTCTACTGCTTTTACTCCCTCAAACAGCTCGTCTACAGTTTGCACAAACAGCTCTACCCAGCGGCTGAAGTGTTCGCGCTTTACCGGCAGGCGCATGTGCTTGGGAAAAGGCTGCCCTTTGTAGGCCATGCTTCCGAACACCACCGTGCTCCAGAAGTTGTACATCACCGGCAGGTGGTGGTCCCAATCTACCTGGGCTAAGTCGTTAAAAATAGGCCCTAATTTATCATCGGTGTTTACGTGGCCATAAAACGTATCTACCAGCAACTTTATATCTTCTTCGTTTTCTATGTCCCGCTTCATCGTGTTATCTATACTTTACAACATTGCAAGTATAAGCTGGCAGCGGCAACTATAAAATGACATTGGTCAACATCAGCAGCTGGCTGTACAGATATAAAAAAACCTCCGCAGGGGATTGTAGTTCCTGCGGAGGTTCTCTGGTACTGTTGTTTGTAGATTTCTATTCCCGGCTGTATTTTTTTAAACGGTTTAGTATCAGCAGTAATCTTCGGTTAATCTCCCTTTCTTCTACGGGCTTACACTGTGCCGAAATGTTGGCAGGTTTCTGCAGTTTCTGTTCTACGGCCTGCAGGTGTTCCAGGTAGCACTCCAGCGTGGTGCACGATACATTCTTCAGCGAGTCGGCCTGTGCGCGGGCGGCTTCGTTTTTTATGTTGATAGCCTTGGCTATTTCAGCATTTATCAGCTTGGTTACGTCTGTGCTTGTCGTAATTTCCTGCTGGTACACCTTCTTCTCGATGTTGCCTAATAAACTTTTGATGTCCAGTATTTCCATAGTGTCACTAATTAAGAGTAAAAAAATCTTTAAAGCGCATGCTTCCTTGCTCCTGTAAACTATAGGTCAGGAGCATGCTGGTTCGTCTGTAAATGCAATGTTTGCAGTAAGGCCTAAAGTGTGCGTTTTTACATGATCTGAACAGAAATGCGATACGGGCACACAGACCGAAGAAAAAGAGCTATTGCTGAGGAGAAATGCCCTGTTCTCTAAAAAGTTATACTTCTAATAATGCGGCTGTGTTGCAGAAAATGGTTGTTAAAAATAAAGGTAATTTATGGCCTGTTTGTAAGGCGTTGGTATATAGGTGGTTGGGGTGTAATTCTGGTTTGTTTGTAGTGATGTAGATGAACATGGAGGATTAAGTTTAAACTATAAAACAAAATAGCTGCGCCTGGGGGAAAGCCGCCCGTTCCTGCTTATTTTTGCAGATTGCTTTGCCGTGCTGATACTATAGTGGTGCATGGCAGGTGTGTAGCAAAACAGAACTACTTAACAGAAGGGATTGGAAAAGATAAAACACGACCCATATGCCGTACTGCGCTTACCGGAGTTTCGGCTATATATTTCAGCGCGCCTTTGTATTACGCTGGCCATGCAAATACAGGCCGTTATAGTTGGCTGGCAGATTTACGACATCACCAAAGATGCACTTTCGCTGGGCCTGATCGGGTTAGCGGAGGCTATTCCGTCTATAGTTGTATCGCTCTATGCCGGTTACCTGGCCGACATGGTGCCGCGCAAAAAGATCATTATGGTGGTGGTTTCGGTGCTGATGCTGTGTTCGGTGGCGCTGCTATACTTTACACTACACATCAGTCCGGTGATAGACACACTAGGAGTACTGCCCATTTATGTGGTGATCTTTATCAGTGGCATTGCGCGCGGTTTCATGAACCCGGCTGTTTTCTCGTTTATGCCACAACTGGTTACAGGCAAGCAACTGTACGCCAACGCCATTACCTGGAGCAGTACTACCTGGCAGGCAGCCTCGCTGGTAGGGCCGGCTATCGGCGGCCTGGTGTACGGCTTTTATGGCATTACGGCTGCCTACGCTACCGATGCTTTCCTGGTGTTTTTGTCGCTGGTGTCGTTTGCGCTGATAGGGGCCAAGCCACTACCCGAAAATATAAACCCACAAAACCTGAAAGAGAGCCTGCGCTCAGGTATAAAGTTCGTGTTTGGCAACCAGGTAATCCTGAATGCCATTTCGCTGGATATGTTTGCGGTGCTGTTTGGCGGGGCGGTGGCATTGCTGCCCATCTTTGCTTCCGATATCCTGAAAATTGGTCCGCAGGGACTGGGCTTTCTGCGGGCGGCACCGGCAGTTGGTTCTGTAGCCATGGCTGTCTGGATGACCTATCACCCGATTACGGTGCAGGCCGGTAAGAAAATGCTGTGGTGTGTGGCTGGTTTCGGGGTAAGCCTTATCCTGTTCGGGTTTTCTACCAGCTTCTGGTTTTCGCTGGTAATGCTGGTGCTGAGCGGGGCTTTCGACAGTATCAGCGTAATCATCCGTTCTACCCTTATCCATACGCTCACGCCGGAGTACATGAAAGGCCGGGTTTCGTCGGTAAACAGCATCTTTGTGGGCTCCTCTAACGAGATTGGCGCTTTTAGAGCTGGTGCAATGGCTAGCTGGCTGGGGGCGGTACCATCGGTGGTGCTGGGCGGCCTGATTACGCTGGGCGTGGTGGGCATTACGGCTGCAAAAGCAGACAAACTCCGCAACCTGGACCTAGGCCCTGAAACCGCATAAAGTTTCCTGTAAAAGCAACGGGGCAACTATAGAACTATAGTTGCCCCGTTGCTTTTACACTGGTTACTCAGCGTCCTTTTTTGTTGTGGCGGCAGCTGCCTTGTGCTTTTTGTGAGGACGGCTGTTACCAAAGCTACCTTTCGTAATCTTACCTTTTTTGGTCTTCTTATCTCCTTTTCCCATAATGTTTTAGTTAGTTTTATGTTTGCCTTGTAATACGGGTAAGGTACGCCTATAGGTTATAGTAGCAGTGGCCGGCTATAGTTACACGGGTTCTTTACGCTGTGCTTTCGTAGCTCGGATGGCAGTATAGGGGTATGCCGTACAGCAACAGAAGTTACCTGAAAAGGGTAAACCTTTTTGCACTGGCAGGTGTTACAAAAAGATGTCTTGTTTATAGTTGAGTCGCATTACAGCGCAAGGCATACACAGAATCAGCTTCTAAAAGAAAGCGGGTATTCGTAACTTTACACAATTATATACATGTAAAAGGCTGAGGCAGCGGCTTTGTAACTGCCTTTGTGGTCTGAGCTTCTATGGCAACAACTCCCAACTATAACATCGATGCGCTCGACGCGCGTCAGAACATCATTATTAAAGGTGCACGGGTACATAACCTGAAAAACCTGAGTGTGGCCCTGCCCCGCAACAAATTTATAGTTGTAACCGGCCTTTCCGGTTCCGGTAAATCCTCCCTGGCTTTCGATACACTTTACGCTGAAGGGCAGCGCATGTACGTGGAGAGTCTTAGCTCATATGCCCGCCAGTTTCTGGGCCGCATGGATAAACCTGATGTGGATTACATCAAAGGCATCAGTCCGGCTATTGCCATCGAGCAGAAAGTGAGCATCAAAAACAACCGCTCTACAGTAGGCACCAGCACCGAAATTTACGATTACCTGAAACTGCTGTACGCCCGCATTGGCAAAACGTACTCGCCTGTTTCAGGAGAAGTAGTGCGCAAAGACTCGGTGGCCGATGTGGTGGACTTTATTTTCTCGCTGGAGGATGAGGCCCGTGTGATGATACTGGCACCCCTGCACCTGCAAAAAGACCGTACCCTGGCTAAGGAGCTGGACCTTTTAATGCAGAAAGGTTACTCCAGAATTTACGCTGATGGGCAGGTATATTTTATAGAAGAGCTGCTGGAACAGAAAAGCCCCAAACTGGGCAAGGAGATCTTTATCCTCGTGGATCGTGCAGTGATCTACAAAACAGATGAAGACCTGCAGTTCAGGATTGCCGACTCGGTGCAGACCGCTTTTTTTGAAGGCAATGGCGAGTGCCGGGTAAAGTATGGCGATGGTGAGGAGCGTGTTTTCTCCGATAGGTTTGAGCTGGACGGGATGGTGTTTGAGGAGCCGTCAGTTAACTTTTTTAGCTTTAACAACCCGTATGGTGCCTGCCAGACCTGCGAAGGCTTTGGCAGCGTGCTGGGCATAGACCCGGACCTGGTTATCCCTGATAAAAGCCTGACGGTGTACGAAGGCGCCATAGCTCCTTGGCGTTCAGATAAGATGAACGAGTGGCTGCAGCCGCTGGTGAAAAACGGCATTCGCTTCGATTTTCCGATTCACCGCCCTTACAACGAACTAACCGAAGCCGAGCAGGAATTGCTTTGGACAGGTAATAAATACTTCGAGGGGCTGAACGACTTTTTCAGGCATGTGCAGTCACAGACGCATAAAATTCAGTACCGCGTGATGCTGTCGCGCTACCGTGGCCGGACTGCCTGCCCCGAGTGCCGTGGCTCACGGTTGCGCAAAGATGCCAGCTATGTAAAAGTAAATGGCAAGAGCATTACCGACCTGGTGCTGATGCCCATTACACAGGTGCTGCCCTTTTTCCAGAATCTA
>DATBUF010000369.1:0-6427 GCA_036516435.1 Pontibacter sp. | reverse complement strand
GTTCATACTCATAGCTCTATCTGGTTTTACACATATGGTAAGCTTTTAGAGAAGTACGCAAAACAAACAGTTTTAACTATACTCCCTCCTGATCAGGCAACTATACTCCTGATAGACAAAAACTTAGGCAACTATATTTTACACCCTTACGGGCAGCACCAGCAAAAGCGTAGCATTAAAATCATAGAACCCAGCTAACCCAACAGCAAAGCCATACCAGCCAGTGCCCTGCTCCGGGAGCAGCAGGAACTACGTACTTTGCCGCACCGGAACTATAACAACTGCTTTATGTGTCTGTATAACAGCGCCTCAGGTAACAGCAGCTGTAGTTGCGATGCCGTGCGGGTTGCAGAAAGGCTACAGGTTACGCAATAAATTCCCGGTGCAGCAGTTAGGTAAAGAAGTTTAAAAATGCCTGAGAACTATAGCGAAATTAATTGCGCCTTATAGCACTTTCTATTATGTTTACTCTGGTGTAGCACCCAGGTCTTAATCAACAATACCATGAAATCAACCTTTTTGTCTCTCGTTTTTGTGCTGGTACTTCATGCCGTGCAGGCTCAGACTCCTGCCCCGCAGCAAACGCCTCCATCTAAAAACACGCTTGCAAACCAGTATAACGCCCTGAAGACCAAGGCCAACTCTTACCAGGAAAATGGCCAGCAGTACAAAGTGATAAATGTAAAAACGCTTGATACATTTTATAAAAGTGTAAACGACAGCCTGCATGTAGTAGGTAAAAAGCTTGCCGCTGCCCGCGCCGGTGCCGATAAAGAACTGATTGAAGCGCGCGCCAACGTGGCAGAGCAGGAAAAGCAACTAAAAGCGCTGACCGAAGAAACGGCACGCAAAGAGCAGGAAGTTCAGAAAAGTCAGCACCTGATCAATAACATTTCCTTTTTCGGGATAGACATGCAGAAGCAGTTTTACGTGATCCTGAACTCGGTCGTGATTGTTGGCCTGTTGCTGGTATTGGCCATTGTGCTGATGCAGTACAAGAGCAGCAAGCGAATTGCCGTTGAAAAACAAAAGGCCTTTACTGACATTGATAACGAGTTCAATGAGTATAAAAAGAACGCGCGCGAGCGTGAGTTGAAAGTTAAACGCGAGATGCAGACTGAGATGAACCGTGTAGAAGAACTGAAGCAGGAAATTGCCATTCTTCAGAAAAGACAACACGTTTAAACAGCTGTAATACACGAATTCAGAAAGCCGCTCCGGAATCCCGGAGCGGCTTTTTGCTTTTCAGCTTCTGCCCCTGCCTACCACAAAAGCGGCTTCTTCACCAGCCGGCTCTTTAAAAACCGGAACTATTTGCAAATATTACATGTATATACATTAAATGTAAATACATATTACTAACTTTACGCACCTAACTACAGTAAAACATATATCATTAAACAAAACGCTAAAGACTATGGCAACTACAAAATGGGTAATTGATCCGACGCACAGTGAAGTGCAGTTCAAAGTAAAACATCTGATGATCACAACAGTAACAGGGTATTTCAAAACCTTTAACCTGGAAGTGGAAACTGACGGTGACGATTTTACAACTGCTTCCCGCATCGAGTTCACGGCAGATATTGATTCTATCAATACCAACAACGATCAGCGCGACACGCACCTGAAGTCGGATGACTTTTTTAATGCAGAACAGTTTAAGCAGCTGCGCTTTGTAGGCAAAACGTTTGAGGGCTCCGGCGACGACTATAAACTGCACGGCGACCTGACCATCCGCGACGTTACCAAGCCTGTTACCCTGAATGTAGAGTTCGGCGGCATTGTAGTAGACCCATACGGCCAGACAAAAGCAGGATTTACCGTAGATGGTAAAGTAAACCGAAAAGAATTTAAACTGACCTGGGATGCTGTAACAGAAGCCGGTCAGGTGGTGGTGAGCAACGAAATTAAATTACACTGCGAAATTCAGCTTGTAAAACAGGCATAATTATATTCTTTTGATATGCTGGCAGGCCGCCGCAGCTGTTAGAGTTGCGGCGGCCTGTTTTTTATAGTTGGCTCCTATCCGCTGTTGACTTTATAGTTGCGGCTATAGTTGTAGTATTGCAGCTTTTATACTAAAACTCAGGTATAAATCAGTAGCTTAGCATTGGCTGAAACTATAGACCGAATTCCGGATGGCAACTCTCCTCCCTGATCAAACTTATAACCTGACGGCACTGCAGGAGCTGCAGACCTGGCAACACGAAATGCAGCGCCCGCCCGGTTTCTTCAACAGCCTTGCCCGCAAAACCCAGCATAAGATCAACAGTTACATCCCCGAGAAAATACACACGGCCATTACTACAGCTATAAAGCAGATGACGCGGGCCACTTTGTTTGGGGCCGGGGTGATAACCAGGCCGCCTGCCGACGCACACAGCCTGCAACAACAAGAGACGCTGGTACAACGCCGCATTGACTTTTACAAACATGCTGCTGCTGCCGAAGGTGGCATTACCGGAGCTGGTGGTATATTACTGGGCCTCGCTGATTTTCCGCTGCTATTCGGGTTTAAGGTAAAACTGTTGTTCGAGATTGCGGCCTTGTATGGCTACGATGCCACAGACTATAAAGAACGGGTATACCTGCTGCACATTTTTCAGCTGGCCTTTAGCAGCCACGAGCACCGCCGCGATGTGTACCGGCAAATGGTGGACTGGGAAGCACAGAAGCTCCACCTCCCCGACGACATCAACCAGTTTGACTGGCGCAGCTTTCAGCAGGAGTACCGCGACTACATAGACCTGGCTAAAATGGCACAGCTTGTACCTGTGATAGGTGCACCGGTTGGCGCCATCGTAAACTATAGGTTACTCACTAAACTGGGCAAAACGGCAATAAACGCCTACCGCATGCGCTGGCGCGAAACAGGTAAACTATAGTTTGTTTTCCTGGAGCAGGATACGCTGCTTTAAGACAACAAAAGGATTTACAGCATGGGTCTGATGTCACCATACAGCAACAACTATAAAGCAACTATAAAAAATGCCGCACCCACCCAGCATAAAGCATTGGCAAGTGCGGCAAGTATAAATCTATAGTTTATAGTTCTATTCAGCCGTCCAGAGAACGCGTTCCTGATCGGATAGGATGAGCAGCACCCGTGGCGGGTTGGCTACCAGCACCAGGCGCATCTCTACCCCCGGAAACTTGTCTGACTCTACCCACACCCCTTCACTCTCTTCACCCTCTTCCAGTTCTTTGCCATTCAGGGAGCTGGCGATGTAGGCGGTTGGCAACAGAATATCGGCATCCGACTTTATTTTGCCGTGCACATCTTCAAATACATCTTCCAGGTAGTCGCCGTAGGTCTCGTTAAAGTCATCTTCCAGGTCGTGCAGCTCTTCTTCTACATCGTCGTAGCGTGCATCGTTATAGTCTAACTTGTTCAGTTCTTCTTTCTTCTGTAAGATGGCCACCAGGGCACTATTGAGCATATCTGCGTTCATAGCTTCATTTTGATTTCTACAAAGTTGAAAACATGCCGTAGTAATTGCAAGCATTCAGGTTGATAATTTACTTACCGGCCCTCAGGTTTTGATAAACGGTGAAAAGGTGTATTTTTACGTAATAATAGATTATTAAACCTATTTTACTGACTATGACTACCAAAACTGCAACCTCAGAAACAGTAATCACCGATATTCTGCCTCTAAACGGCACCGATCATATTGAGTTTTATGTGGGCAACGCCAAGCAGGCCGCGCACTACTACCAAACAGCTTTCGGCTTTAAACTAATCGCCTATGCAGGTCCTGAAACCGGCGTGCGCGACCGCGCCTCTTATGTACTGCAACAGGAGAAAATCAGGCTGGTCTTAACCACTGCCATTAACCCCGAATCAGAAATTGCGCAGCATGTGCAGCTACACGGCGACGGCGTAAAAGTGCTGGCCCTGTGGGTAGATGATGCCGAAGAAGCCTTCAGAGGTACGGTAGCGCGTGGTGCAAAACCGGCCATGGAGCCTAAAACCATAACCGATGAGTTTGGTGAAGTTAAAATGGCGTCCATCCATACCTATGGCGATACCATCCACACGTTTGTAGAGCGCAAAAACTATAATGGTGTATTTATGCCGGGCTTTGTGCCGCGCACTTCCGAACTACAGGTAGAGCCGGTTGGCCTGAAGTATGTAGACCACTGCGTTGGCAACGTGGAGCTGGGCCGCATGAACGAGTGGGTAGCGTTTTACGAAAAAGTAATGGGCTTCAACCTGCTGCTTACCTTCGACGACAACGACATCAGCACGGAATATACTGCCCTGATGAGCAAGGTTGTGTCCAATGGCAACGGCTACATCAAGTTCCCGATAAACGAGCCGGCAGAAGGCAAGAAAAAGTCGCAGATAGACGAGTACCTGGAGTTTTACCGTGGCCCGGGTGTGCAGCACATTGCCGTAGCCACCAACGACATTCTGCACACAGTAAGCGAGCTGCGCCGCCGTGGCGTAGAGTTCCTGCACGTGCCGGAAACCTATTACGAAGACCTGATCCAGCGCATTGGCAACATCGACGAGGACATGGACGACCTGAAGAAGCTGAACATCCTGGTTGACCGCGACGATGAAGGCTACCTGCTGCAGATTTTCACCAAGCCGGTACAGGACAGACCAACCGTGTTTTACGAGATCATTCAGCGTAAGGGAGCCAAGTCGTTCGGCAAAGGCAACTTTAAAGCTTTGTTCGAAGCTATTGAGCGCGAGCAGGCCCTGCGCGGTAACCTTTAAGCCGCAACTAAAGTATAGCCCGGTGTAAAACCGAGCTTAAATCTCTTTATTTTGATATTTGAATATCACACCAGTTCTTCCGGAATGTACTCCCGTACAGAAAGGGCTGGTGTGATTTTTTGTCCCCACTACTACCATGCATACAACACACAACTCAACTATGATTGAACCTGCTATTCAAGAAAAGATAAATACCTGGCTTAACGGAAATTACGACGAAGCTACCAAAACGGAAATAACCGGCTTGCTTGAGAAAGGCGAGCACGAGGCGCTCTCTGATGCCTTTTACCGCAACCTGGAGTTTGGTACCGGTGGCCTGCGTGGCATTATGGGTGCGGGCAGCAACCGCATGAACCGCTACACCTTAGGTATGGCTACCCAGGGCCTTTGCAATTACCTGAAGCAGAACTTCCCGGGGGAGCGTGTAAAAGTGGCCATTGCCCACGACAGCCGTAACAACTCTCCTGAGTTTGCCCGTATTGCTGCCGATATTTTCTCTGCTAACGATATTGAAGTATACCTGTTTCAGGCGCTTCGTCCTACCCCGCAGCTTTCGTTTGCCATTCGCCATCTGGGTTGCCAGAGCGGTGTGGTGGTTACAGCATCGCATAACCCCAAAGAGTACAACGGCTACAAAGTTTACTGGAACGATGGCGCACAGGTAACGGCTCCGCACGACAAGAACATCATTGCCGAAGTGAACAAGATCACGTCGGTGGATGAAGTGAAATTTGAGCCGAAACCAAACAACATCCACCTGCTGGGCGCTGAAATGGACGAGGCGTACATCAGTAAAGTGCTTGGGCTCTCTATCTCGCAGGATGCCATTAAACGTCAGCATGACCTGAAGATCGTGTATACGCCGCTGCACGGTACAGGCATTACGCTGGTGCCACAGGTACTGCAGCGCTTTGGTTTCAGCAACGTAACTATAGTGGAAGAGCAGGCAGAGCCAAACGGCAATTTCCCGACGGTGGTGTACCCGAACCCGGAAGAAAACGAAGCCATGACCCTGGCCCTGCACAAAGCCAGAGAAATTGATGCCGACCTGATACTGGCCACCGACCCTGACTCCGACCGTGTAGGCATTGCCGTTAAGAACCTGAAAGGCGAGTTTGTACTGCTCAATGGTAACCAGACAGGTGCCCTGCTCATTAACTACCTGCTGCAGGCCTGGCAGAAAGCCGGCAAACTGACGGGCAAAGAGTTTATCGTAAAAACTATAGTTACCACCGACCTGATAAAGGATATTGCCGAACACTATGGCGTGAAACACTACGAAACCCTGACCGGCTTTAAGTACATCGCCGAAAAGATTCGCGAACTGGAAGGCAGGGAAGTATACATTGGTGGCGGCGAAGAAAGCTATGGCTATATGATCGGTGATTTTGTGCGCGACAAAGATGGCATCTCAGCCTGCGCCCTGATTGCGGAAATGGCTGCGGTGGCAAAAGACAATGGTCAGAGCCTGTTCGAGATGATGGTAGAGATGTATACCAGGTACAACTTCTATAAAGAGGAGCTGGTATCGTTTACCAAAAAAGGCCAGCGCGGTGCCGAAGAGATTCAGCAGATGATGGCTGACATGCGCAGCAACCCACCTCAAATTATAGCCGGCTCTAAGGTGGTGGAAGTCAGCGATTATAAGCTGAGCACCCGCAAAAACCTGCTGACCGGAGAGGAAAGCAAACTGGA
>DATBUF010000368.1:0-5481 GCA_036516435.1 Pontibacter sp. | reverse complement strand
CTGAGAGCCTTCTTCGCTGATGGTTATCCCCGGATTACCCTGTTTGAATTTCTCCAGGCGATTCTCCACAAAAAACAGAGAGTCACTTATTTCCTGCAGCTGTGCATCTATAAAGTTGATGGTGTTTACAGCTGTTATGTTTTTCTCCTTTAAGCTGTTGTTGATGTAAGTCTGTATATGCTGGTTCAGGAAGTCAATTGCTTTGGCTGGGTCTTCGCCAGTCGTGCTGATCTCCAGAATGGAAGTTTCCTTAATAGGCGCAATGCTCATACTACCTCTGTACTGGTTTACAAGTTCATCCAGCTTATTGGCTTTAAAGAGCAGCTCGTATGGGAAAGCTTCGCCAATCTTTTTGCGGGTTACGGTAAATGTAAATCCTTTGGTAACGATAGGCTGACCAGAGCGGAAGGTCTTGCCCTGCAAAAGCGTATTCACATCAGGATTATCGCTGCTCAGCGCAAATTTATCTCCCTCCAGCAACTCGCACCGGATAAGCACATCGTAGGGAATATTGGTGGAAGCGGTATCAAAAACTACCTCGATCGGGCTCCAGTTGTAAACTTCTGTAAAGCGAATGTCGCCTTGGGCAAAATATGATACCCCAAAGTTCAGGTTCTGGATTGTCTCCTGTACCAGGTCTTTTGACTTGAGCAAAACAGACTCGTTGTTCAGGTTTTTGGTATTGGAAAAGGGCTCTTCGCCATACAACAGGCTGATAGGTGCATTTGATAGATCTGTCGGATCTTTGATCAATACTGCGGCACTGGCTTCGTAAACAGGCGCCGTATAGCGGTTCACCAAAAATGCTATCACCAACGCCAGTGGCAGGCAAATAGCGAACAGGTACCAGTACTGTCTTAGTTTTTGCAGGATGTACTGAATATCAATCAGACTATCCTGTGCTTGCATTCTGTTTTCCAATAGTATGGGTCGTAAAGGAAATTCTATAAAAACCGGGAGAGCAGCAGGCTCAGCGCTGTCAGCACAGAAAGCGTTAAACTTACGTTGGCAATCAGGTTCTCTCTCACATTTTTGGCCGGAAGCGGGTCTACCACGAGCATGTCGTTGGGCTGCAGGTAGAAATTGGCTTTGGCAATGGTGTTATCGTCCAGCAGGCTAAAAGTATAGAGCCGGGCTTTGCCAGCTTCGTAACGCACCAGCTTTATCTGCCCGCGGTTGGCATAAGGTGTAAAGCCGCCAGCTGAAGCAATGGCTTCCATCACGTTAATATCGTCCTGGTACGTGGTGAACTGCCCCTGCCCGCCTACCTCACCCAGCACCGTATAACGGAACGTGAGCAGACGCAGGTTTACGGTGGGGTCCGTCAGGAAAGGTTTCAGGGCTTCGGTTAGTTTTACCCTGGCTTCTGCCATGGTCAGGCCCTGCAGGTTTACTTTGCCTACCGTTGGTATCAGGATGTTGCCTTCAGCATCCAGTGTATAGCCCTGCAATACAGGATCAGGGGTGGTGGTAGCCGTAGTAGCCTCTCCCAGAAAGTTGTACTGCTCCGGCGTAGTGGTCTGTACCTTTAAGGATAGCACATCGCCGGGCTTCAGGGTATAAACAGGGCGCTGCAGCTCAAATGTTTTCAGCAGCGCATCCGCATCCGCCTGCTCTTTGGCATCGGGCTTATCCTGCAGCAATAGTAGTTTTTTCTGTGGTACACAGGAGGCCATTAACAGCACGCCCAGTAGCACAAGAACTATAGAAAGGGTGTTTCGCATTGTAAAGTGCTCCGACACTATAGGGTTAGAATTTCAGTAAAAGTAGCTCTCAGGCTGTTACGCCAGGGATTATCAACTGGTGAAATTACACATAAAATCTATTTTGATTGCAGTAAAATTCATAAAACTATAGTGCCTTTTAAAAATTTAACTGCACACCGTTGGTAAGGGCATACACGAAACGGGTAACGGGTACAAGTGGTTTGTCTTCGAAGGTGCAATTAAAGCCTGTCTTAAACGAGAGAACGTTGTTAAGCTTTACCTGCAGGCTGGTATCGCCACTTACCCTGTTCCGGAAATGGTTTGTGTCAGGGTCATAGCCCACCTGGTAATACACTATAGCTTCTGCAGACACATAGCTGTTTAGTACGGCCTTGCTGCTAAGGTAGTTCGTCAGCTTCGGGATGCTGGAGGTCGTTATGCCTTCTCCCTCTTCCGGCGATTGCCACTTTTCGTATTCCTGCATCAGGCCGGAGCCCAGGTATAAGTTGGTAGTACCCTGCCGGATAAGTGCCAGCCGCAGCCCTGCCCCTGCCAGCGAGCGTAACTCCAGGCCGCGCGCCCTGTCGGTCTGGAACTGTGTAAACAGCTCATAAGACAGCCTGCGCTGCCGGAACAGGTTTACCCGCAGGTGCGTGTGCCCATTGCTGGCTATAGTATTACGCTGCTCTTTATTGTCGTAGTTGATGAGCAGGTAATTATAGTAGTTGAGTAACAGGTAACTATGGTGCGTAGAGATATAAGCCAGGTCGCCGTTAAACGTGAGCTGCAGAAAGTTGTTGGGGTTGTTCTTCCCGGCATTCCGGTTGAACATCGAAAAATTAAACCCAACCTTCCCGGTAAAATAGTTACCGGAGTCCTGAGCTACCCGCGCCCGCTCAATGTTCAGGATCTGGGCATTACCCGCTGTGGTAACCAGCCCAGCTAAAGCAAACGCAAGCAGCCATGCCTGTCCTTTGATCCGAATTTTTGAAAGTATATGCGTAAAATTGTCTGACATTTATTCCTTTATGCTTCTCCTACACCCGCCTGTAAACCGAGCTGCTACTGAACTGGTGTAGAATTTCTATATCCTGCAGAAAGCCCGGTTACTTCTGGCAACTGCCATTCTCTCTCTCACAAGACCGCAGCCAAGTACCCGAGCTATAGTTTACAATTCAATTCTACAGCATATTCTTTGAAATGGCAAAGATGGGCCTCATACATTCAACCAGCTGCTTGCACCTTAGCCCATAAATCCGCAGTTTTGAGCAAAAAAGCAATGCAGACCCAACAACAGATCATAGATAAAACAGCAGCCCACGTGCAGCACCTGCTTTCAGGCGAAGGCTCCGGGCACGACTGGTGGCACATCCAGCGCGTATGGAATAACGCCAGAATGATAGCAGCCGGCGAACAGGCTGATGATTTTATAGTTGAACTGGCTGCTCTGCTGCACGACATCGGCGATCATAAATTCCATGGCGGCGACGAAACTGTTGGCCCCCGCATGGCAGCCGACTGGTTGCAGCAACTACAGGTAACAGATGACATTATTCAGCAGGTTTGTACCATCATCAGCGAGCTATCTTTTAAAGGTGCCGGCACCAGCTCCGCAATGAGCAGCCTGGAAGGGCAGATAGTGCAGGATGCCGACCGCCTCGATGCCATCGGCGCCATCGGGATTGCACGTACGTTTGCTTACGGGGGCTATAAGAACCGCGAGATCTACAACCCCACCATTGCCCCTGTGCTGCACGATTCGTTTGAGGCGTACAAAAACAATACCGCGCCAACTATAAACCACTTCTACGAAAAACTGCTGCTTTTGAAAGAGCGCATGCACACCCGCACCGCCCGAACTATAGCCAGGGAAAGGCACCGTTTTATGGAAGCATACCTGGAGCAGTTTTATGCCGAATGGGAAGGAAAAAGATAGCTGCACTTTACAACAGGGCGTATAAGCGGACATGCACGTCATCCTACACAGCCGCCCTCGCGCTTAAACTATAACTACACTCCTACCCATGGAAATACCTGAATTAAATGACATTGTGATCATTCTGGGGCTGGCCGTAGTAGTTATACTCCTTTTTCAACGGCTGCGGCTGCCTACTATTCTCGGCTTTTTAATTACCGGTCTGATTACGGGACCCCACGGGCTCAGCCTGGTAGATGACATCCATAACATTGAAATGCTGGCCGAGATTGGAGTAATCCTGCTCCTGTTTATTATTGGCCTGGAGTTTTCGCTAAGCAGCCTGGCCCTGATCAAGCGCACGATCTTTCTGGGGGGCACTGTACAGGTATTCGGTTCGGTAACTTTGGTGGCCCTGGTCATGCTGCTCCTGAACTATAGTTTGGGGAGCGCTATCTTCATTGGTTTCCTGTTTGCGCTGAGCAGTACCGCCATTGTACTGAAACTGCTGCAGGATAACGGCGAAATTAATAGTCCGCATGGCCGGGTAGTGCTGGGTATTCTTATTTTTCAGGATATTATTGTAGTGCCCATGATGCTGCTGGCTCCGCTCCTGACCGGCGAGGCAGAAAACATCGGGTGGCAGCTGCTGGTCATGCTCCTGAAAGGCCTGCTGGTAATTGCCATTGTGCTGGTGAGTGCCCGCTACATTGTTCCCAAATTGCTCTACCTGGTGGCCCGCACCCAAAGCAGGGAGTTGTTTATTCTGTCGGTGGTGGTGATCTGTTTTCTGGTTGCGTCGCTTACTTCCAGCTTAGGACTATCACTGGCACTGGGCGCTTTCATGGCCGGACTGATCATCTCAGAATCAGAGTACAGCCATCAGGCCACAAGCAACATCCTGCCTTTCCGCGAAATTTTTACCAGCTTCTTTTTTGTGTCCATCGGCATGCTGCTGGATTTTTCTTTCCTGATCCACCACCTGCCACTGGTCCTGCTCTTTACACTGGCCACTTTCCTGATCAACACACTGGTAGCTACTGTAGCTGCACGCCTGCTGCGCTACCCCTTGCGCACAGCTATTATAGTAGGTATCTCACTTTTTCAGGTAGGTGAGTTTGCCTTTATCCTCTCAAAGGTGGGGCTTACTTACGGGCTGCTTACGCCGGTTACGTACCAGTATTTTCTCTCCGTCTCACTCATGACGATGGCCCTCACTCCTTTTGCCATGCGTTACTCCCAGCAGATTGGTTCCTTTATCAGCGAACGCTTCAGGCGCCGTTCAGAGCAGATTCCTTTTTCTGACGGACAACCGGACCTCCCGAAGAGTGCTGCCGAATTAGAGGATCATATTGTGATAATAGGGTATGGTATTAATGGTCGCAACGTAGCCAAAGCAGCGCGTTTTGCTAACATTCCTTACACCATTGTGGAGATGAACGCCGTTACCGTTAAAACCGAGAGTCAGCGCGGAGAGCCTATTCTTTTCGGCGATGCCGTACACGGCATGATCCTGTCGCATGTGAACGTGGAAAAGGCGCGGGTGGTGGTAATTGCCATCTCCGATCCGTATGCGACCAAGCGCATCATTTCCGCTGTCCGGCAGATTTCGGCAAAGGTGCATATTATTGTGCGTACCCGTTTTGTGAATGAGATGCAGGAAAACTATACGCTTGGCGCAGATGAGGTAATTCCGGAAGAGTTTGAGACTTCTATCGAGATCTTTACCCGTGTGCTGTCGAAGTACCTGATGCCCCGCGATGAGATCGAGCGCTTCACCCAGCTCATCCGCGCCGACAGTTACGATATGCTCCGCAGTATGCAGAACAGCAGCAGCTTTGACCTGAATACCGACCTGCC
>DATBUF010000367.1:0-1766 GCA_036516435.1 Pontibacter sp. | reverse complement strand
ACTGATGAGCATGCTGTCAGGCTCGTCGTACATGTGGTCTTTGCAGGGCCACCACATGCTGGCGCCGCTTCCCTGGTTTGAGTTGGCTATAAACGGGTTGCCGTTCTTATCCTTCTTCCAGGTAATGCCTCCGGTCCAGGGCGGGTTAGTGCTAACGGTAGGTTTGCCACCAAAATATACATCTACTTTTTTAACAGCTCCCACCTGCTGGTTTGCTGCCAGCTGCACAAAGTAGGCATTGCCATCGCGCTTAAACTGTAGCGGCTTCCCATCCTGCATCACTTTCTCGATAGCCATCGGCTGTTGCATGTCGATTTGCATGACCTGGTTTGGCTGCAGTACTTTATACTGTATGGTATTTATACCCTTAATGGTGCTGTCAGCCGGATTCACCTGTACACTTAAATGATAGTAAGTCAGGTCCCACCAGGTGCGTTCGGGCGTGATGGAGCCGCGCAGGGTATCCTGCCGGGTAAACTGCTGCGCAAAAGCTGAGGTGGTGCAAAGCAGCAGGAAAAGTATAGAAAGTAGGTTTCTCATCAGTTTAATTTAAAAGGCACTCTGGTTATAGTTGGTAGTAAGACAAATGATTAAAGAACTATAGACTTTGATGTTGTGCTGAAAATTCTGAATGCAGAGTTCAGCTACACAAACCAGCCTTGTGCGATAACTATAGTTGCTTACAGCTCCTTTGTTCTAGTCAAAAATTCTCTCGGCCAGTTTGCCGCACTACCTGCCACCCGGCGGGCAATACTGCTTCAGGTAGTTCGTAAACAAGGTTGATAGATGCTCACTGGTACCTTCTCCTTCCGAGATGCTGTGCGAGCGGTTCGGGTACGGCATAAACTGGAACTGCTTGTTGTATTTTATCAGCTCATTTACCAGTTGCTCGGCGTTGTTGTAGTGCACGTTATCGTCGCCGGTGCCGTGGATGTACAGCAGGTTTCCCTGCAGGTTTTTGGCATGCGTAATCGGCGAACCCTTTACAAAATCTTCGCGGTTCTCCTGCGGAAGCCCCATATAGCGCTCCTGGTAAATGTTGTCGTACGTAAGCTGGTTAGCCACTGCCGCTACCGAAATACCTGTTTTGTAGATGTCAGGGTGCTGGAACAGCAGGTTAAGCGTGGCAGAGCCGCCGCCACTCCAGCCCCATACTGCCACACGCGAGGCATCCACATAAGGCAGCTTTAGGAGTTCGCGGGCCGCAGCAGCCTGATCAGCAATATTCAGCTGGCCTACTTGGCGGTAAATGCTTTTGCGCCAGTCTCTGCCCTTTGGTGCCGGTGTGCCCCGGTTATCCACCGATACATAAATATAGCCGTCTTCGGCCATGTCGCCGTTATACAGGAAGTTGTAGCCAGCGCCTCCAGTAACCAGGAAACTTGAGCGGCTGATATCTTGCTGATGATATTTTTCTTGATACATGATTTCGTTGTAGAGTATAAATGAAGTGGTTTATATTTTGCTTAGGAACGGGTTTGCGTAATTTCAACGCTATTATTTGATCTATTAGCTTTTATAAGAATATGCCGTTTACATTTTGTCATCCAGCCATTGTCCTGCCATTCAATAGGATAAAAAGTTTATCACTTACTGGCTTAATAGCAGGCAGTGTAGCTCCTGACTTTGAATATTTCATTAGAATGGCAGACAAAAGAATCTATACACATTCCTGGTCAGGTGTGCTGTGGATTGATACACCTCTTGCACTTTTACTGACCTTTCTATTTCACATTGTGGTTCGAAACCACTTGATCAACAACGCC
>DATBUF010000366.1:0-4826 GCA_036516435.1 Pontibacter sp. | reverse complement strand
CCGCGAGCTGTCTGGTATGTACCCGGCTGCAGCTGCTTACACAGGGCAGGCAAGCGGTTTGCTGGCGCTCGAAATTTCCCGGTTCAGGAAAGAATACATCTTGTACTTTAAACCGGAGATACAGGAAACCCGCATTTGGGCCGGCAATCCGCAGAAGTCTGTAGTGCCTGGCAAGCTGCACATTCACCCGCGTAAGTCTTTCGATAAATGGTCTGAGGTGGTGAAAGGAAAATCGCAACCCTGGTCAGTAAACGAACTGGAGATTGCACAATATCTGCAGAAGGATGTTGTTTCGGTTATGCTCAGAAGACAGGCAGATGCGCTGACCAACCTCAACAAAGAGCTGAAGAAAAGTACGAATGCACTCAGTGCAAAAAACAAGCGCCTGGAAGAATTCGCTCACATTATTTCGCACAACCTACGTGCTCCCCTAAGCAACATGCAAGGCCTCTGCAACCTGCACAAAGCCGAGCGAAGCCCTGTTACCACAGCGGAGGTGATGGAAATGATGCAGACCATGATCCGGAACATGGCCGGGACTATTGATGATGTAAATCTGATTCTGAGGAGTGAGGCAGAGCAGGGGTTGGAATGGCAGCAGGTAAACCTGCAGGAGATAGTGGAAAAAGAGTTGCAAAGCCTGCAGCCCGCTATACTTCAGAGCAATGCCACTATCAGCACTACGCTACAGGTAACAGATTTCAGGGCTCCCAGGGTATACCTCGAAAGTATTGTGCACAACCTGTTATCCAATGCGTTAAAGTACCGCTCGCCTGCACGTGAGCCGATAGTAGCTGTGTGCTCCTGGTCTGATAGCGATGTCCTGCTATTTCAGGTATCGGATAATGGCCTGGGCATGGATATGGCGAAAGTAGGCGGGCGTTTGTTCTCGATGTACTCCACCTTCCACAAAAACAATGAAGCCAAAGGACTAGGCTTGTACCTGACTAAGATGCAGGTAGAATCGCTGGGCGGCAGCATCACTGCTGACAGTGAGCCCGGCAAAGGAACGACCTTTACGGTGCGTTTGCCTCTTTTTACATAAAACTATTTTTATTTTACTTTCTAACCTGATTTTACATTTATGTTTATAGCCCTGAGTACGTTCACCATCGCCAACGATATGGCTGCGGAAGTGAGAGAAGCCTTTAAGAACAGGCCGCACATGGTAGACAAAGAAAAAGGTTTCCTGAAGCTGGAGGTAATGTACCCGCAGGAGAACGAAAACGAGATCTGGCTGATGACCTACTGGACAGACGAGGAAAGCTACAAAGTCTGGTTCGCCAATCACTACAAAGACTCCCATCACGGTATTCCGAAAGGGTTAAAGTTAGTACCCGGCAGCACCAAGGTAAGATTCCTGGAGCACGTTTGCGGGTAAACTATAGTTTGTCTGGATGGGAGCTTACAGGGATTATACTCTTGCTATAGTTGAAAGCTATAGTTTATAGTTACAGCCTTTTACCATAGCAGGCTATAGTTTGGCCCTCCGGCCCGGTTGAGTTACAAACTCAACATCATGGTTAGACACGGGTTGCAAACCCGCGCCAGCGATACAAGCTATAGTTGCAGCTACAGTTCTATAGTTCCAGACCAAGGAAGGACAGGTCGCGACCTGTCCCTACGGAACTACAACCACGAGAAAGGCGATGCAACTATAACTCCTCTAATTATCTATAGATCATCTACTATCGAATTGATGTCAGTCTTTGGGTTGAGCGCCTTTGACTTGTTGCGGTGCCGCAGGCAATCCGAGGCAGGAGGATAGCAAGAAGGCAGCAGCGCGATGCCCAAAGACGGGGCCTCCCGGCCCGAGAGAGCCAGCTCAACTATAAAACAAAGGGCATGTAAAGCTCCCAGGATCAGTAGTAGCTATGAAACAACAGGCTTAACCCAAATCTGCAACTATAACATAGTGTGAGTTAGTCGTACCTATAGTTACAACTAACCCACTCCCACTACCCTCCATAAAGTTCGCCGTTAACCAGCATCAGAAGCCTTTAACTTGAACATAACGACCGCTAACGGAGGCAGCTGCAACGCTACGGAGTAATCCCGGCCATGCATTGGTTCCCCGGTTGCCTGCAGTGGCTCTTGGTTCTGTACGTTACTGCCCCCGTACTGCGCATCATCAGAGTTAAAGAGCTGCACCCACTCGCCCCCATGCGGCACACCCAGGCGGTAGTGGTTGTGCACGATCGGGGTAAAATTGCAGACCACCAGCAAGTCGTTGCCGGGTTCTTTTCCCTTCCGTAAAAAGCTGATCACGCAGTTATGTGTATCCTGAAAATCAACCCACTCGAAACCGCTGCTCTCGAAGCTGAGCTCATAAAGGGCGGGCTCCTGCTGGTATAGTTTGTTGAGGTCCTGCAACAGGCGCTGTACCCCACTATGGAAGCCTTGCTGTAGTAAGTGCCAGTCCAGGCTGCTGTCGTGGTTCCATTCGGTGCTTTGAGCCAACTCGCCTCCCATAAACATTAATTTAGTACCCGGATGCGCATACATGTAACTATAGAGCGTGCGCAGGTTAGCAAACTGCTGCCATTCGTCGCCTGGCATTTTCCGGATAAGGGAGCCTTTGCCATGCACCACCTCGTCGTGCGAGAGCGGCAACATAAAGCGTTCTGAGAAAGCATAAATAATGCTGAACGTGATTTCGCCCTGGTGATGCTTCCGGTAAATCGGGTCCCTTGAAAAGTAGTCCAGTGTATCGTGCATCCAGCCCATCATCCATTTCATGTCAAAACCAAGTCCGCCATTCTCCACTTTGCCCGTTACCGCCGGCCAGGCCGTAGATTCTTCAGCTATAGTTTGCACATCCGGATACTTCTCATGCACGGCCTGGTTAAAGTCTTTTATCAGTGAGATGGCTTCCAGGTTCTCACGACCGCCGTGTTCGTTTGGTATCCATTCGCCCTCTTTACGGCTATAGTCTAAGTACAGCATCGAGGCAACGGCATCTACCCGCAGGCCATCCACATGGTATTTATCCAGCCAGAAAAGCGCGTTGCTGATCAGGAAAGAACGAACCTCGTTGCGGCCATAGTTAAAGATGTAGCTGTTCCAGTCGGGGTGGTAGCCTTTGCGCGGATCGGCATGCTCGTACAGGTGCGTGCCATCAAAATAAGCCAGCCCATGCTCGTCCGACGGAAAATGCGACGGTACCCAGTCCAGGATAACGCCAATGCCATGCTGGTGCAGTACATCGATCAGGTGCATCAGTTCCTGCGGGGAGCCATACACGCTGGCTGCAGCAAAATACCCGGTGATCTGGTAACCCCAACTGCCCATAAACGGGTGGTGCATCACAGGCATAAATTCCACATGCGTAAAGCCCATTTCCTTTACATATTGCGGCAGCTCTTCGGCTAGTTCGTGGTAGGTCAGTGGCCGGTTGTTGTCTTCGGGTCTTCTGCGCCACGAACCTAAATGCACTTCATACACGCTCATGGGCTGCGCCTCGCCAGCTATAGTTTTGCGGCGTTCCATCCAGTCATGGTCCTGCCACTCATATTTCAGGTCGCAGATGCGGGATGCTGTTTGTGGTGGCTTTTCGCGGGCAAAGGCAAACGGATCGCTCTTCTCCACATGATACAGGTGGTAGTTCGACTTGATGTGATACTTGTATAGTTCACCACCCGTCAGATCAGGAATAAAACCTTCCCAGATGCCGGAACCATCTTCCCGTACTTTTAAAGGATGGCTGTCGCGGTTCCAGTGATTAAAGTCGCCGATCACAGTTACGCGTTCTGCATTGGGCGCCCACACAGCAAAGTAAGTACCTTTTTGGCCAGCGTGCACCATGCAGTGCGCGCCCATTTTATCATACAAGGTAAAGTGGCGGCCTTCCTTGAACAGGTACACATCAAACTCCGAGAACCTACTGATGTCGTGGTAAACGGCCCGTTTCTCCTGCGGAACTATAGTTTGTGCTGCTGCTATAGTTGTAGCACCTGCTGCTTTTTTAGTAGCCCTCACCTTTGGCGCAGGTTTAAGATCCGTTGTCTCAACTGGTACTGCTTTGGTACGTGTTCTCTTTGGTTTTTCAGCAGCAGGTGTAGCTTCAGTATCAGGAACTATAGTTACTGGCGCCCCCATTTCCGCAGCCAGGTCCGCCTTTTTAGGCCGGCCACGTTTCGCTGCTGGTTTTTCGCTACCTGCATCAGTTAATGGTGTCGTTAAGTTTGTTTCCGGTGCCTTCTCAAGTTTTCTCTTAGCCATTCTGATACTTTTTCATGATGTACTTAATGCCCCGGATCGGGATCAACACCCAGTCCGGACGGTTATTCAGTTCATATCCGAGTTCGTAAATTGCTTTCTCCAGCAGGAAAGTCTCCATCAGGATTTCAAAATCTTCCTCCTTCTCCGGAACAATGCCGGTGCCCATGGCTTTCTCGAGGTAGCAGTGCATAAAGAAATTGCTGGCATAATGGTACCATTGCTCTGCCCACTCCTCCAGGTATTTGTCTTCTTTAGTGGCTGAATCCTGCTGGAACAGGGCATTGTAAGCAGCATAATGGAACGAGCGGATCATACCGGCCACATCGCGCAACGGAGAACGTTTTAGCCTGCGCTCACTGAACGGACGTGCCGGTTCTCCTTCAAAATCAATGATAATGAAATCCTTGCCTGTGAAAAGTACCTGCCCCAGGTGGTAATCGCCGTGCGTACGAATCTTCAGTGTGTCTATCTTATGGGAGAAGATGCGCTTCAGGCGTTCCAGTATTTCAGCCCGCATGTTCAGCACCTCTTCAGCCTCGGCCCGTACGTTATCCGGCAATTTTGACAAGTGCTTGCGCAGGCTGTCGAAGTTGCTGCGCACCAGC
>DATBUF010000365.1:0-3594 GCA_036516435.1 Pontibacter sp. | reverse complement strand
CGACAAGATAAAATATTACACCAGCATCATCCGCCAGGAAAATAAACGCATGAATGCGCAGGTTGAGAAGGTACTACAAACAGCACTGCTCGAGAAGAACGAATTCAGAATAAAGTTTGAGCCAGTAGATGTGCACCAGTTGATAGCAAGAGCCATTGAATGCATACGCCTGCAGGTAGAGCAGCGGCTGGGAACTATAGATGTACAGCTACATGCACTCAAACACGAACTGAGGTCAGACGAAGTTCATCTCTACAACGTGATCTGTAACCTGCTGGACAATGCGAACAAGTACTCCCCTGCCGCACCTGAGATAAGCCTGAGCACCCGAAATGCAGATGGCGGTATTTTAATTGCTGTGAGCGACAACGGCATGGGCATGAGCAAAGATGCCCAGCAACGCGTATTCGAGAAATTTTACCGGGTACCAACCGGCAACCTGCATAATGTAAAAGGCTTCGGTTTAGGTCTGAGCTATGTAAAAGCCATCGTACAGGCGCACCACGGCAACATACGGCTTTGGAGCGAACCCGGAAAAGGCAGTCGCTTCGAGATCTTTCTACCCTTCCGAAACAGCTAACATCTTCAAACTATAGACTTATGACTGCAGCACCACAGCGTATCTTACTGGCCGAAGACGACCCAAACTTTGGCATTGTGCTCCGCGATTACCTGGAACTGCACGACTATGAGGTAACACTCTGCGTGAACGGATTTCTGGCGATAACTGCCTTCCGGAAAGGAACGTTTGATATCTGTATTCTGGATGTGATGATGCCGGAAAAGGATGGGTTTACACTGGCGCGTGAGATCAAAAAGATCAATCCTGCTATCCCCCTGATCTTTCTTACTGCTAAAACCATGAAGGAGGACATGCTGGAAGGCTTTAAAATAGGAGCGGACGATTACATAACCAAACCTTTTGACTCAGAGGTGCTGCTGTACAAGCTAAAAGCCATCCTGAACCGCCACCAGCCTGCAACTATAGAAAAAACAGAGCCTGAAGAATATACCCTGGGTAAATACCGGTTCCTGCATAAGCTCCGGCAACTTGCTGTAGAGGACCAGATCATAAAGCTGTCGCCGAAAGAAGCAGAACTGCTGCACCTGCTATGCCAGCACCTGAATGCTGTAATGCCAAGAGAACTGGCCCTGCAGCGCATCTGGCACGAAGACAGCTATTTTACAGCGCGCAGCATGGATGTATACATCGCCAAACTACGGAAGTACCTGAAAAACGACCCTACTGTAGAAATCATAAACCTGCACGGCCAAGGATACAGGCTATGTGCACAGCAAGGTATCCTCCAGTAAATAACGTTACTTACCGCCTCAGCTACACAGATACATTTTATCCTATTTTGCCCACCCTTGGATCAGAGTTTAAACACTGACCAGACAGCATTCTCTCTCCTCTGATATTTTCTATCTGTAGCTGCTTAACATAGTTTTATATTCTCATATTCCTATTATATTTACTCTTTGTTATAAAACTGAAATCCTGTTAAACCTGCAGATCGGCAGTTTTGTACCTGCTGTTGCGCTATCCGGCGTCAATCAAAAAATTCAACTTTTAGCCCATGAAAAAACTTTTACTCTTCGCCCTTATCTGCTTCACGCTGGGTAGCTGCGGGCCTCAGATCTACCAGGCTGCCTCATTCAGCCAGGTAAAAGACACGCACAAAGTTGTTGCAGTTCTACCGTTCGATGTTACCATCGAATCCAGAAAGCTGCCGAAAGGTGTTACAATGGAAATGGTACTGGACCAGCAGCGCGACTATGGCTATGGTATACAGAGTGATGTTTACGGCTACTTCCTGAGGCAAATGAGCAAAGACAAGTACACTGTAAACTTCCAGGATGTAAGCAAAACCAACGCGATCCTGAATAATGCTGGCATCAGCTACGATGATCTGCGCTTAAAATCGAAAGATGAGATCTGCCACTTGCTGGGTGTTGATGCTGTAGTTTCTGGTAAAGCCATGATGTCGAAGCCGATGTCGGATGGCGCTGCTATTGCACTCGGAATTGTTACTTCAGCAATGGGTGCTGGTGTATGGGGCGCTACGAACTCGGTAAATACGACTATTACCGTGCACGAAGGCAAAGCCGGCGACCTGATGTGGAAGTACGATTACCAGGCTTCAGGCAGCATAGGCAGCAACCGTCAGTCGCTTACCAATGCGCTGATGCGTAACTCATCAAAAAAATTCCCTTACAAAAAATCATAATAAACGCACCGGATAGTGTTTCAGCACAAAGGGCAGCTATAGTTTATAGCTGCCCTTTGTGCTGAAAAGCGACAGGCTGCCTGTTCACGGGCAGCCTGTCAGCATCACCAAAACACCAAACAATTAGTTCACTAGAATCTATAACCCACAGACGCTTTGAATGTTCTGTTATAGGTTTCAAAATTACCGTTGTCGTCTATTGTATTCAGACCGTGGTCGTAGCCGGCACTCAGGTTAAGGCCGTTGGTAAACTGGTAGCCAACACCGCCCACTATACTAAAGTCCATCTCCCGGAAGCCGTTCTTCATGTCCCACTCGCGGTTAAAGGCGTTAAAACCGAGTACGCTTGCCTGCGCCTGCACCTTGTTCGATAACAGGTAAGCTACCTGCGGGCCTGCAAAAATGTGGAAGCCCTCTCCTACATATAGTTTCGCCAGTACAGGCAGCTCGATGTATTCTGATTTGTTCGTGATCGTCATGTTGGCATTCAGGAACTCGGTTTCTACCCAGGGCAGTTTACCGGTCAGGCGGGTACCCTTCTGCGAATAGTTCAGGCCCGGCTCAATCTCAACCCCCGGTCCTACCGGAATGCTCATGTATACGCCTGCATGCACCCCTTCGCGCATTTTGCGGTTCACGTTGCCATCCGATAAGTCAATCAGGTTCTGGGCGCTGTTCACAGTTTCGCCCTGCCAGTTTGATAAGTTTGCACCAACCTTAACTCCAAACCGGATAGGTTGCTGTTGTTGTGCGTTTGCATTGTTAGCCGCAAAGCCTATTACTACGGCTATGAGTAAAGCTATCTTTTTCATGATTCCCCTCTTTATAAATTCTATACTTTTATAAGCTGCGCGGCTCTGTTACCTACCAAGTAAAAACCATGCCAAAAAGAAAAACAGCAAGCACAAACAGCAGAATACATTCTTTATACACCTGATCATCAACACCATACACTAAACCCTGTAACTATAAACCCGAAATCTATAGTTGGTACCTGAGCAGGGCAAGAGTGAGAGCTATAGTTTGCGTGAGGGATAGAGCGGTTGTTTGAGCTCCTATAGTTGGGAAGCAACTATAGAGCGAGCCGCGAAAGCCCGACGGCTGCGCCGGCAAGCCCGCGTACACCTCCCTTCACCAACCCCGGGCTCCTTGCCAATAGCAGTTAAACAGTTCTATAATTCAGCAATCTAACCACTCAAAAGCCTTACATTTGCGCTCCGATAGTAAAACAAGCAGATACATGAGCGACAAGATACAGGTACAGCTACAGCGGCTGGCAGTGCACCGTGTAGGAAACAAGGCGAAAGAGGAAGGTGTGGTGGCCTCGCAGGATGTAGTGGATTTAAGTGATGAACAACTGCGT
>DATBUF010000364.1:0-4466 GCA_036516435.1 Pontibacter sp. | reverse complement strand
ACTGTTTCGGACTGATTTCGGCAATGTAGCCTAACGCATGCGATAAGCTGGTATGGGAGTAGCCGCGTGCTGTACGTGCATTGATGTAGAAGCCCGGGAAATCGATCAGGTTGTCTTGTATATGGGCAAAGTCCTCAGTGGTAAGTTTCTGGTAAAAGATGGAGGGCTTTACATAAGAGTAGGCTCTGGCTTTCTTGAGGCGCTCACGCACATCTTCCAGGGGCAGACTCAGAAGTTTGCACAGGCGAAGTGTATCCAGGTGCCTTGTCTCTTTGGGTACCACCATCAGGTCGTAAACCGGGGTGTTTTCTACCAGCAATTTCCCTTTCCGGTCGTAAATCAGGCCCCGGAACGGATACTGGACAACTGTTTTAATGGCATTTGTTTCAGCAGCCTGTTTATAACTGCTGTCTACTACCTGTATGTAAAACAGGCGGAGGGCAAACACCACACCGACCACTATAAAAATGGCCTGAATAACGTACTTTCTATTTTCTAAGTAATTCATGTACTATCTCTTCGCTCCTTTAACAGAGAAGAAAAGTAATTGGAGTATCACGACTACCACCCCTGTAAACAAGGTGCTTAGCAGGATCTTGACCAGCGTATACCACTCAAAGCTAATGATTTCGAGGAAAAAAACAGCGGCATGGTGTACGGCAATAAGTATAAATGCATAGGTCAGGAACCAGCGCCAGCCCATTATGTGCAGGTTAGCGGAATCATTGGTATCGTAACCATCGCGGGGTGTGAGAAGGTTCAAAACGTGTGGGCGTAAAAACGCCAGCAGCACGCTTGCTGCCGCATGTATGCCCATGGTATCATAAAACACATCTACTGTAAACCCAACTATAAAGCCCAGAAACAGCAGCAATACTTTATTTATATGGATGGGCAGGAACAGCAGAAAGGCAATGTAAATAAAGCAGAAACCGGTACTGAACAGCACCAGGTTGTCGAGTAGCAGAATCTGTAATGCTACAAACAGAACGAACTGCACGATATGTCGGATGCCTGAAGTGCTATTCATTTGGAAGTATGCCTGCGGCTTGTTCTAGAGTATCGCGTTCTTCTTTTTGTGTGTTTTCTACCACGTACACATAGGAAAGCTGAGCAAAATCGACCGCCAGTTTCACTTTTATAGTATAAAAACTTTTGTCGGCTTCCCGGGCTACAGAACTAATGGTGCCCACCATAATGCCTTCCGGGAAAACGGAGTTAAAACCACTGGTAATTACAGTATCGCCTTTAGCAATTTTTACATGAAGCGGTATGTAGTCCAGTATGGCGGTGCGGAAGTCGCCCCCCTGCCACTTAACAGTACCCATGGTGTTGTTCTTTCTGATCTTGGCCGAAATCAGCATCTGCGAGTGGAGCAGCGAAGTAACTGTTGAGTAGTTAGCCGACACTGTTTTTACCCGGCCAACCACGCCATTAGAGGCAATTACCCCCATACCTGGCTGCACCCCGTCCTTTGTGCCGATAGAGAGGGTAAGATAATTGTTGGTACGCCGCACCGAATTATTGATCACACGGCCTGCATGGAGCACAAACGGATGCACTGTAGCCGAATCCACAGCTACAAGCAGAGTGGTGTCCATACGGCTGGTGCTGTCAATAATACCGGCCTGCCTGTACTGCATCACCTCCTGACGAAGCAATGCGTTTTCTTGGGCAAGGGTAGTATTTACTGTTGCCAGGTTAAAGTAATCCGTAACGCCGCTCTGAAACTCCAGCACGCGCCCTACATACCTGTTGGCAGAGTTAAAGAAGGCAGCGCCCTGATACGTGTTGTATTGCACGATCAGGTAAATGCACAAGGCCTCCAATAGCACGAATACCAGGAACGCACGGAACCGGTAAATAAACGCAAAAAGATTCCGCATGCCGCCCTATTACGTCAGCAGGACGTTCTTAAAGCCTTCGATGTTTTTAATGGCAGCTCCTGTGCCACGCACCACTGCTCTTAACGGGTCTTCAGCGATGTGAATAGGAAGCTTGGTTTTAGCAGCTAAACGCTTATCAAAACCTCGCAGCAAGGCACCACCACCTGTCAGGTGAATACCGTTGTCATAGATGTCGGCAGATAATTCCGGAGGAGCAATTTCCAATGCCTTCAGAACCGCTTCTTCTATCTTGGAAACTGATTTATCCAGTGCAATCGCAATCTCCTGGTAGGTAACTTTAATTACTTTCGGGATACCGGTCATCAGGTCGCGGCCACGGATTTCGTAGTCTGCCGGTGGGTTATCGATCTCTGTTAGGGCGGCGCCTACCTCAATCTTAATTTTCTCGGCAGAGCGTTCCCCGATCAGCAGGTTGTGCTGGCGGCGCATATAGTCCAGAATATCCTTGGTAAACACATCGCCGGCTACCCGGATAGACTGGTCGCACACGATACCGGAAAGGGCTACGACCGCAATCTCGGTTGTACCACCCCCGATGTCCACAATCATGGAACCAATCGGTTGTTCCACATCAATACCGATACCGATGGCTGCGGCCATTGGCTCCTGTATCATCCAAACTTCTTTGGCGCCGGCATGCTGGGCAGAGTCACGCACGGCACGTTTCTCTACTTCCGTAATTCCGGAAGGAATACAAATTACCATACGGTGTGAAGGCTGGAACAAACGACGGCCAGTATCGATCATGCGGATCATGCCACGGATCATCTCTTCGGCAGCATGAAAATCGGCAATTACACCATCTTTCAGCGGACGAATGGTCTTGATGTTTTCGTGGGTTTTTTCGTGCATTTGCATTGCCTGGCGGCCAATGGCAAGCACTTTTCCGGTGGTACGGTCTACGGCAATAATAGAAGGTTCATCCACTACAATCTTGTCGTTATGGATGATCAGAGTATTGGCCGTGCCAAGGTCTATGGCTATATCGCTGGAGAAGAAATTAAAAAGTCCCATTTTGTATATGTGCGGGCGTGCGGTTGCCCTTGTTATATTTCAAATATACTATATTATTGAGTATAAACTCGCCGCAAAATTAGTGATTTTACACAGAAATTACAGTGTAGTGTTGCAGTAACCTTGCTTTTTAAAGTTTTATCTTATAAAAAGGCCGCTGGAGCTATAGTTCAGGGGTATAACGGAGCCGGAAAGTATAAATTGGATTTAGCTGGAGGTTTGATTTTCTGAAAGTTCGGGAGAAGTATGGTTAGCTGTAGCTGCAGGGCTTTATGTTATATTAGACCTCGGAGCGTGTGCAACACCTGCGAGCGTCTTTCCGCTGAGGCTAAAACTATCGTTCTATTGTTAGCTATAGTTACTACTTGCCATTAGTCGTTGTTTCATAGCTTTCTGTATTCCTGGGAGCTTTACTTGCCTATCGTGCTATAGTTGGCTTGGCTCCCTCCTGGGCCGGGAGGCCCCGTCTTCGGGCATCGCGCTGCTGCCTTCTTGCTATCCTCCTGCGTCGGATTGCCTGCGGCACCGCAACAAGTCAAAGGCGCTCAACCCAAAGACTGTGATCTTTCGATAGTTACTGCTTGTCTATAGTTTGAACCGCTAAGCTTCGAGCTTTTCTCGTGATTGTAGTTCTGTAGGGACAGGTCGCGACCTGTCCTGCTCTTGATCTGTAACTATAGCACCATAGCTGCAACTACAACTATAGCTGAAGTTTGCTGCTGGCGCGGGTTTGCAACCCGTGTCTAACAATGATGTTGAGTTTGGAACTCAACTGGGCCAGAGGCCCAACCTACAGCCAGCTTGCACTGGGGCCGGCAACTATAAAACTATAGTTACAGCTATAACTGTATAGTTGCTGGCGCGGGTTTGCAACCCGTGTCCTTTTTATGGGTCGAGTTTGCAACTCGACTGAGGCAGAGCCCCAAACTACAGCCGGCCACGAAAAGAGGCTGTAATTAATAGAATTATGATTGTTGAAGTGGCAAATACAGCAATTCCCCTCTTGGGAGGGGCAGGGGTGGGTTAAAGCTAGGGCCTGACTTCCCAATTCCACAAAATCCTTTCAGGATGCCAAATGGAGAAGTAGAACAGTAACTTCCCTTCTTGGGCTACTGAGAACGCGAGTTTGAAGGTAGCGAACGTAATACTGAGGGACAGGGGTGATTGACCTTAAATAACAATAAAGCTATAACCAGCGCAATTACCTGTCCCTCAGGCCAGTTGAGTTCCAAACTCAATATCATGGTTAGGCACGGGTTGCAAACCCGCGCTAGCAGCAAAGCAGAACCTATGAAACTACGGCCCAAACTATAGCGAAAGCCAATACCGCAAATCCAATAATCCTGAAAACCTGATTCAGACTAAAAACAAAAAGTCCCCGGTTAAACTATAACCGGGGACTTCGGAACGCTAAACTATAGTTCTGATTAATGTTTAAAATGGCGTACGCCGGTCATCACCATAGCCATGTTGTGTGCATCGCAATAGTCTATAGAGTCCTGATCTTTGATAGAACCGCCTGGCTGCACTACAGCTTTAATACCT
>DATBUF010000363.1:0-2083 GCA_036516435.1 Pontibacter sp. | reverse complement strand
TATGGCCACAGAAGTACCGGCTTCGAGTAAGGTAACAGTTAAACTGCATAAAAAAGACAGGCTTCAGCAGGCCTGTCTTTTTTTACCACAACTATAAACTATAACTTTTCGGGTGCCACCTCCATGAAGCAGCATGTATATACCCTTGTTGTGCTGGTACTAGTGTATCTGCAGGTGGAGCAGGTGCATGCTGCTTATAGTTACTATAGTTGGCAGAAAAGCAACATAAAGGTAAGCGGCACCATCCGCGATTCCCGCACAGGCGAGGCCATTGCGGGGGCAACCGTGTACGCTATCCGGAACAAAACAGGCACCACCACTGATCGTAACGGCAACTATAGTTTAAGCCTGCCGGCAGGTACCACAACACTGTTGGTTTCTTTCCTGGGATACGAAAAGGAAAGCATCACTTTTACAAGTCAGGCAGATGTTGTTTTAAATGTGCCCCTGCGGAGAGGAAATTTGTTGTTGGAAGAAGTGAACGTAGTGGCCGCTAGAAACAGGCACGACAATGTAAAAAGTGTCATGAGCGGCATCTCTTCGCTCGACATTAACACCATTAAAACTACGCCCGCTTTTTTAGGCGAAGCCGATGTGGTGAAAAGTGTGAAACTGCTACCCGGTGTAAGTTCCGTTGGCGAAGCCGCAACCGGCTTTAATGTGCGCGGCGGAAGCATAGACCAGAACCTGGTACTGCTGGATGATGTGCCGATCTTCAACACATCGCATTTGTTTGGCTTTTTCTCAGTGTTTAACCCGGATGTGCTGGAAGATATAACCCTGTACCGGGGCAATGTGCCGGCGCAATTCGGCGGACGTATCTCGTCGGTGCTGGATGTGAGGCAGCGTGAAGGTAACCGAAACGATTATATGTTGAGCGGAGGCGTGGGCATCATATCCGGCAGGCTTACAGTAGAAGGGCCACTTGTGCAGGGCAAAAGCTCTTTTATAGTTGCCGGTCGCAGCTCCTATTCTGACTGGCTGCTTCGCAAAATACCCGATGTGCAGATACAGAACAGCCGTGCCTCTTTTTATGATGTAACCGCAAAAGCAGGCTACACTCTGAATGAAAAGAGCCGGCTTACTCTAATGGGCTACCGCAGCAAAGACCGTTTCGGCTTCTCAGGTGATACGCTGTATACCTGGAGCACCAATGCGGCAACTATAAAATATACACACCTTTTCAGCACCAGTTTTTATGCAGATGTAACCGGTACCCTTACCAACTATAAGTTTATAGTTTCGGCAGAAGAGCCTGTAAATGCCTCGGAATACAGCAACGGCATTGCGTTAGGTAACTTAAAAACTGACTTTTATTTAACGAAGGGAAAACACCAGGTAAACTTTGGCGCATCAGCCATAAACTATAGGTTTTCGCCGGGGGAGTTGCAGCCCACTACAAACCAGTCGGAAGTGCAGCCGGTGGTGCTGCCCGACGACCGCGCACTGGAAAGTGCCCTGTACTGGAACGACGAAATAAAATTTACAGACTGGCTTACTGTGATGTATGGGCTCCGGTATTCGTTTTATACGGTGTATGGCCCGGCGGATGTATATACCTATCAGCCCGGCGAGCCCAAAAAAGAACGCACCATTACCGATACGCTCAACTATAGCCGCGGCGATGTGATAGAAACCTACCATGGGGCAGAACCACGTATTTCGGCAAATGTGCGCATCGGGCAGAACAGTGCTGTTAAGCTGGGTTATAACCGCAGCAGGCAGTACCTGCACCTTATCTCCAATACCACTACAGTTTCGCCAACCGATACCTGGAAGACCAGCAACACCTACATTAAGCCACAGCTCGGCGATCAGGTAACGGTAGGCTATTTCCGCAATGTCCGTAAGAACCAGTTCGAGGCAGGCATAGAAGGCTATTACAAGCGCATCCAAAACATTCCGGACTATAAGAACGGGGCCGTGTTGTACCTGAACAAAACGCTGGAGGCCGATCTGCTGGCTGGCAAGGGCCGGGCGTATGGTATCGAAACCAGTGTTAGCAAGGTAAGCGGCCGCCTGACGGGCTTTATAAACTATACCTACTCCCGTACCGAGTTGTCGGTGGCAGGGCCAACTGGAG
>DATBUF010000362.1:0-3450 GCA_036516435.1 Pontibacter sp. | reverse complement strand
CGCCCATTGCCGCCCAGCTAATGAAGATGCCCAGCAGGATTTTCAGTAATCTGAAATTGGGAAGTCTGTAGCCTGTGATTTTATGGAAGATCTCGTTTGCCGGAAGGAAATAAACAAGCGAAAGCAGTACTATAAAAATGCCGAAGCCGGTATCGTTGCCCCAGAAGGTATTCACAACGCCTATTGCAAAAAAGACCAGACCAAAAAACCAGCTGATGATGGTCAGGGCAGTAGCACCGTCGTTCTTCGCCGCTTCCCCGGGATATTCGTTTCTGTTGTTCATGATTTTATAGTTTATAGTTTATGAATTCAGCAATCGTTAGTCCCACATGGTGCCGGCTAAGCCTAATACCGTGCCGAGCCACAGCACAACTATGAAAACGATCAGGCTCAGGAAGTTTGCAAGTCCTGTTCTCCAGCCGCCCTGGCTGCGCAAATAATCCATGTTATAGAAGAACAGGCCACCCAGGGCACCGGCAGCCGGAACTACCAGCAGCGGCCTGATCCACCAGAGCGTTGGCCATTCCGGGTTAGCTGTTGCCCCGATCAGGAAAAAGGAGATCAGGAGTAAGCCTGCTGCTGCGCCCATCAGCATCCGCTTGCCTGCCGGAGCCGGATGAACAGGTTGTTGGTTGTGTACTTCGTGTTGTGTCATCGTTTATGGATTTATAGTTATTTATTAAAGTACTTTGAGTTTCAAAGTAAAAGCAGAAAAAAAATTAAAAGCCGTTCCGGTTATTTAAAATCAGCTGCTCCAGTGCATCTAAATGGCTCTTAAAGGCTTCGCGTCCGGCATCGGTGGCCTGGTACGTGGTATTCGGTTTGCGGCCTACAAACTGTTTTTCTACACGCAGGTACTCGGCTTCTTCCAGTGCACGCAGGTGGCTGGCCAGGTTACCGTCCGTTAGCTGCAGCGTTTCCTTCAGGGTGTTAAAATCTGTTTTTTCTTCCACCATCAGCACTGACATAATGCCTAACCGCACCCTGCTCTCGAAGGCTTTATTTATATTTTCAAGATAATCTTTCACGTGCCTGCTAGCGTTCGTATTTAAAATACACCAGTGTACCGTACACAATGTGCAGCACTCCGAACCCCAACGTCCAGGCTAACAAACCATACCCCACAAAAAAGCTGGCCACAAGCCCCAGTGCAATCTCTATAATGCCCAGGTACCGAATATCGCTTAGCGTATACTTACTGGCGTTTAACAACGCACAGCCATAAAAAATAAGCATGACCGGGGCTACCAGGTAAAGCAGGTTGTGGTAGTACAACACAACGCAGAAAATACCGCCGGCAGCCAACGGAATAAACAGGTTAATCAGCATGCGCTCGGTTTTGCTGTCCCACACCCGGTGGCTGTTCTTTTTGGCATTGCGCGCTGTAAAATAGGTTGCCGAACAAAAAGCAAGTATAAATACAAGACCTGCTACCGCCACTAAAAACAAGACATTGTCACTGGTCAGGTGAAGGCCCAGCGTTTGGCTATAGTTTATGTTCTGTGTTACCAGGTACCATTTTACAACAGCAGCACCTATAAGCGCCGATACGCCGGCTGCCACTCCCGAAAGTCCGCTGAGCGAAATAAACCGGGAAGAGCGATCCATGATGTTCCGGATCTCGTGCAGGGTAGCTAACTGGTCTTGCTGTTGGTTCATAATAAAGTACTTTGCGATTCAAAGTTAATAACGGTTTACGTAAAGTCAAGAGGTGAGTCTGAAAATCGTTAAAATATTTTAAGTTGCTATTATGATACTGCTTCAGGCAATCAACTATAGCTTTATATAAAGAACCTAAGCGGGGACTGTACGTTTAATTTTACACGATTAAAGCAGGGGCAGAAGTCGCTGCAGGAACTATGAAAATATCAGACTTATGAACTACACAGAGAATTTTGAAGGCATCAAACTGGACATCCAGGCAGTTGATATAGAGATTTCGGACGTGATACAGCAGAACATCCGCGAAAAAATAACAAAGCTGAAACGCCACGCAAAAAAGATCGACTCGGTGGATGTATACTTTAGAGAAGAGCCCAACCACGCCACCAATACCAAAAGCGTACGCATGCGGGTAGGCATACCAGGCAACGATGTTTTTGCACAGGACGAAGGAGACAACTGGTACCAGCTGCTCGACAACGTAGAAGAAAAACTAAAGCGCCAGTTAGAGAAAAGATAAACAGAACGTATTCTTTCAGATACACCCGCTGCCTTGTGAGAGGCAGCGGGTTTGTTGTTTTTATGCTCTAATAAAGCTGATTTTATACCCGGGCAACGCATTGCTGTAGATGGCAGTACGACTGTAAAGTTGATCTATAGTTAGCAACAGAATTTTAGCCTCTCTGCTCAACTATAGCCACGGTCAGCTCACCGCTTCTGCCTGCACAACCGGAGCATTCAAAGTCGGTTTACGTACAACCTGCTGCTGCTATAAGGTGTAAACTACAGTTAAACCGAAGAAAACGTATATGGTACAGTCCCCTAATTCGCCTACAATATTGTATATAACCAACCCCATGTGTGCCTGGTGCTATGGCTTTACGTACGTAGTGCGCCGGCTCGAAGCTTTGTGGCGGGGCAGGTTACAGGTACAGGTGCAGCTGGGGAACTTGCAGGCTTATGCTACAGCACCACTGCAGCGCGAAGAGCGGGAGCGGCTGGCTACCAACTGGCACTGGGTGCAGCAACGGACGCACCTGCCTTTCAATTTCCAGTTCTTCCTGCAGAAAGACTATACTTTTGCCTCAGAGCCAGCCTGCCGGGCGCTGCTGTGTATGCGCCTGCTCCGGCCTGTGCTCACGTTAGAGGTGCTCCGCGCCATGCATTCCGCCTTTTTTGCCGATAACCAGGACCTGACGGACCCGGCTGTACTGGTAAAGCTGGCAGGCATTTTCGGAGTGTCAGAAAACCTGTTCCTGACGTTGTTTGAGTCGGAAGAAGTGATGCAGCAACTCGATGATGAATTTAACGCAGTTGCTGCATTGGGTGCCACAAACTTCCCGAGTGTTTACCTGAGAACCCGCCAGGGTACTGAGCTCCTTACAAAGGGTTTTTGCCAGTTGGATGAATTGGAACATCGTCTTATTCAGCATTTATAGTTGCTGGTTTGTCTATAGTTGAACCTAGCTGCCTAATGAGTTATCGTTCTATAGTTAGCTATAGTTGCTGATTTGAACCAAGCTATAGTTTCATAGTCTCTTTTATTCCTGGGAGCTCTACACACCTATAGTGTTATAGTTAGCTTGGCTCCCTCACGGCCGGGAGGCCCCGTCTTTGGGCATCGCGCTGCTGCCTTCTTGCTATCCTTGCTGTGCTCGGATTGCCTGCGGCACCGCAACAAGTCAAAGGCGCTCAACCCAAAGACTGTGATCACATTCGATAGTTGCTGCTATAGCTATAGTTTGATCCGGTAAGCTTCGACATTGTTCGTGGTGGTAATTCCGTAGG